>NZ_CAXAPL010000004.1:0-226034 GCF_963970845.1 Pseudomonas sp. RA_105y_Pfl2_P56 | reverse complement strand
ATGAACTGAAGCAACTTGCTGCCGAAAACCTCATAACTCATTGAATCTCAAGGAGTTTTCCGTTTCGACTGCGCCGGAAGTGGGGCGAATTATAGGCTTCCAGAATCTGCCGTCAACCGTTAATTTCATATTTCTGTCATATCAGTCAAAGAACACCGAAAACACAAAGGCCGACCTCTAAAGATCGGCCTTCTTCATCCCTGCTTACAAGCTAGGGAAGGCGAACTGCGAGGCTTCGTGGCTAGCACGTTGCGGCCAACGCTGAGTGATTGCCTTGCGGCGGGTATAGAAGCGCACACCGTCCGGGCCATAGGCATGCAAGTCGCCGAACAGCGAACGCTTCCAGCCGCCAAAGCTGTGATAAGCCACCGGCACCGGCAAAGGCACGTTGACGCCGACCATACCGACTTCGATCTCATCACAGAACAGACGCGCCGCTTCACCGTCACGCGTGAAGATGCAGGTGCCGTTGCCGTATTCGTGATCGTTGATCAGTTGCATCGCCTCTTCCAGGCTGCTCACCCGGACGACGCACAGCACCGGCCCGAAGATCTCCTCTTTATAGATGCGCATCTCTGGAGTGACGTTGTCGAACAGGCAGCCCCCGAGGAAGAAGCCGTCTTCGTGACCCGTGACGCTCAAGCCGCGACCATCGACCACCAGAGTCGCACCCGCTGCCACGCCGTCATCGACATAGCCGCTGACCTTGTCGCGCGCCTGACCGGTCACCAGTGGCCCCATGTCCAGACCACACGAAGTACCCGCACCAATCTTCAACGCCTTGATCTGTGGAACCAGTTTGGCCACCAACGCATCCGCCACCTGATCACCCACACATACCGCAACGGAGATCGCCATACAGCGCTCGCCGCAAGAACCATACGCCGCGCCCATCAGTGCGCTGACCGCATTATCCAGATCAGCATCCGGCATCAGCACCGCATGGTTCTTCGCGCCGCCCAGTGCCTGAACGCGTTTGCCGCGCTTGGTGCCTTCGGCGTAGATGTATTCAGCAATCGGCGTCGAACCGACGAAGCTCAGCGCTTTGACTTCCGGCGCTTCGATCAGCGCGTCCACCGCCGTCTTGTCGCCGTGGACCACGTTCATCACACCTTTTGGCAGGCCGGCTTCCAGCAGCAGTTGAGCAATCAGCAGCGTGGAGCTTGGATCACGCTCGGACGGTTTGAGGATGAAGCAGTTGCCACAGACGATCGCCAGTGGATACATCCACAGCGGCACCATGGCCGGAAAGTTGAATGGCGTGATACCGGCGACTACGCCCAACGGCTGGAAGTCCGACCACGCATCAATGTTCGGGCCTACGTTGCGGCTGTACTCGCCCTTGAGAATTTCCGGCGCAGCACAAGCAAACTCGACGTTCTCGATACCGCGTTTCAGTTCACCGGCAGCGTCTTCGAGAGTCTTGCCGTGTTCTTCGCTGATCAATTGCGAGATGCGCGCTTCGTTCTGCTCCAGCAGTTGCTTGAAGCGGAACATCACTTGGGCGCGTTTGGCCGGCGGCGTGTTACGCCAGGCCGGGAACGCTGCCTTCGCAGCATCAATGGCTTTCTGAATGGTTGCCTGGCTGGCCAGTGGCAACTTGTGGATCGCTTGACCGGTGGACGGGTTGAACACATCAACCGCGCGACCGTTCTCGGTCACCAGTTCGCCATTGATCAAATGCGGGATAACGCTCATCGGGGGACTCCTGAATTTTGTCCGCCGGCGCCGCCGAAGAGGCGCCGGCAATTTGTACTTATATAGAGGGAAAAATCAGTCGAGCTTGTTCAGCACTTCGCCGACCGCGTCGAACAGACGATCAAGGTCTTGCGGCTTGCTGTTGAAGGTTGGGCCGAACTGCAGGGTGTCGCCGCCGAAGCGCACGTAGAACCCCGCTTTCCACAGCGCCATACCCGCCTCGAACGGACGCACGATGGCGTCGCCGTCACGACCGGCAATCTGGATCGCACCGGCCAGACCGTAGTTACGGATGTCGATGACGTTCTTCGAACCCTTCAAGCCATGCAGCGCGTTTTCAAAATGCGGCGCGACTTCGGCCACGCTCTGCACCAGGTTTTCCTTTTGCAGCAGGTCGAGTGCCGCCAGGCCAGCGGCGCAAGCCACCGGATGCGCCGAATAGGTATAGCCGTGGGGGAATTCCACCGCGTATTCCGGCGTCGGCTGGTTCATGAAGGTCTGGTAGATCTCGGAACTGGCAATCACCGCGCCCATCGGGATCGCGCCGTTGGTGATTTGCTTGGCGATGCACATCAGGTCGGGAGTGACGCCAAAGCTGTCGGCGCCGAACATCGAGCCAGTGCGGCCGAAACCGGTGATCACTTCGTCGAACACCAGCAGGATGTTGTGCTGATCGCAGATTTCACGCAGGCGCTTCAGATAACCCTGAGGCGGAACCAGCACGCCAGCGGAACCGGCCATCGGTTCAACGAACACGGCGGCGATGTTCGACGCATCGTGCAGTTCGATCAGCTTCAGCAGTTCATCGGCCAGGGCGATACCGCCCTGCTCCGGCATGCCACGGGAGAACGCATTGCTCGCCAGCAACGTGTGCGGCAGGTGATCGACGTCCATCATCGCCTGACCGAACATTTTGCGGTTGCCGTTGACGCCACCCAGGCTGGTGCCGGCGATGTTCACACCGTGATAGCCACGGGCGCGGCCGATCATTTTGGTCTTGGTCGCCTGGCCTTTAAGACGCCAGTAGGCACGCACCATTTTCACCGCCGTGTCGGCGCACTCGGAGCCGGAGTCGGTGAAGAACACATGGTTGAGGTTGCCCGGGGTCAGATCGGTGATTTTCTCAGCCAACTGAAAGGACAACGGATGGCCGTACTGGAAGCCCGGCGAGTAATCGAGCGTGCCCAACTGCTTGGAGACCGCTTCCTGAATTTCCTTGCGGGTGTGCCCGGCGCCGCAGGTCCACAGACCGGACAACGAGTCGTAGATCTTGCGGCCCTTGTCGTCGAACAGCCAACTGCCCTCGGCACCGACAATCAAACGCGGATCGCGCTGGAAGTTACGGTTGGCGGTGTACGGCATCCAGTGCGCGTCCAGCTTCAGTTGGCTGGCCAGTGGCGACGGAGCGGTTTCAGGCATGTTCATCGGGCAAAACCTCGCAGGGCATAAGCATCAGGGAGATAGAAAGCGTTGTTGCAGCTAAATTGCCACGGCGATAAAGTCGGTGAAATCCAACTCTTCTAACCTTCAGTCAGCCCACCACTAAACTTTGAGTGATCAAGCATGAGCAGCCGCCGTCCCGATCCGCTGGCCCAGGTCAGTGACTTTGATATTCGCTTGCTGCGCATTTTTCGCAGCGTGGTGGAATGCGGCGGCTTCTCGGCGGCGGAAACCGTGCTCGGCATTGGGCGTTCGGCGATCAGCCAGCAAATGAGCGACCTGGAGCAACGCCTCGGCTTACGCCTGTGCCAACGCGGCCGCGCGGGATTCTCGCTGACCGAAGAAGGCCGCGAGGTCTATCAATCGGTGCTGCAACTGTTAAGTGCGCTGGAAAGCTTTCGCACCGAGGTCAACGGCCTGCACCAGCACTTGCGCGGCGAGTTGATCATTGGCCTGACCGACAACCTGGTCACCCTGCCCCACATGCGCATCACCCACGCCCTCGCGCAATTAAAAGAACGCGGCCCGGACGTGCAGATCCAGATCCGCATGATCGCGCCTAATGAAGTCGAACAAGGCGTGCTCGACGGCCGCCTGCATGTTGGCGTGGTGCCGCAGGCCAGTGCGCTGTCCGGTCTGGAATATCAGCCGCTGTACAGCGAACGTTCACTGCTTTACTGCGCGGTCGGGCATCCGCTGTTTTACGTCGATGACAAGCAACTGGACGACGAACGCCTGAATAGTCAGGACGCCATCGCCCCCACCTTCCGTTTGCCGGCAGACATTCAGGCGCATTACCAGGCGCTCAACTGCACCGCCAGCGCTTCGGACCGTGAAGGCATGGCGTTCCTGATCCTGACCGGGCGCTACATCGGTTATCTGCCGGATCACTACGCCAGCCTATGGGTGCAGCAGGGGCGTCTGCGCGCGCTCAAGGCCAAGACACGTTTCTATGACCTGAGCCTCGCATCGGTCACGCGCAAGGGCCGGCGCCCCCATTTGGTGCTGGAAAGTTTTCTTGAAAGCTTGGCGGCGACGCGTTGAAAAACCCGCAAGGCCCAGCCACGCTGGGCCTAACAGACAAAATCACCCAATAACCTGAGCAAGTGGACAGCTTTTTGCAGAGCAGGATCAACCCCGATCCTTCAACAAAGAAGCCCAAGTCCATGCAGCCAGATTCCGCACCGTCCAGCGACCTGATCTACGGCCTCAACGACCGCCCCAAACCGCCCGCCGCGATTCTTGCCGCCCTGCAACACGTACTCGCCAGTTTCGTCGGCATCATCACCCCGCCGCTGGTGATCGGTTCGGCGCTCGGCTTGAACGCGCATTTACCGTACCTGATCAGCATGGCGCTGATGGTGTCCGGGGTCGGCACCTTTATTCAGGCACGCCGACCGTTCGGCATTGGTGCCGGGATGATTTGTCTGCAGGGCACCAGTTTCGCCTTTCTTGGCGCCGTACTGTCGGCAGGTTTTCTGGTCAAACAGCGCGGCGGCAGCCCACAGGACATTCTGGCGATGATCTTCGGCGTGTGCTTTTTCGGCGCGATCGTACAGATCGTCCTCAGCCGCTTCATTGGCCAATTGCGTCGCGTCGTTACGCCGTTGGTGACCGGCATTGTCATCACCCTGATCGGAATCAGCCTGATCAAAGTCGGCATCACGGATCTGGGCGGCGGTTTCAATGCGCCGGACTTCGGTGCGCCGGGCAATCTGGCGCTGGGCGTGTTCGTGCTGCTGACGATCATCCTGCTCAATCGCTCGAACACGCCGTGGGTGCGGCTCTCGGCAATCATCATCGGTCTGGTACTCGGCAGTCTGGCGGCATGGTTCAGTGGGAAACTGGTGGTGCAGCCTTTGCCTGACTTGCCGCTGGTGAGTATTCCTGCACCGTTCAAGTTTGGATTCAGCTTCGACTGGACGGCTTTTCTGCCCGTCGCGCTGATTTATCTGATCAGCACCATCGAAACCGTCGGCGACCTCACCGCCAACTGCATGCTGGCCCGCCAGCCCATCAGCGGCCCTTCTTATATAAGCCGTTTGCGCGGTGGCATTCTCGGTGATGGCGTGAGCTGCATGATCGCGGCCACTTTCAGCGCCTTTCCCAACACCACGTTCGCGCAGAACAACGGCGTGATCCAGTTGACCGGTGTCGCCAGTCGCTACGTCGGTTTGTACATCGGCGCGATCCTGTTTTGTCTCGGCCTGTTTCCAATGATCGGCGCGGTGCTGCAACAGATTCCAAAACCGGTGCTTGGCGGTGCGACGCTGGTGATGTTCGGTGCCGTTGCGGCGGCGGGTGTGCGCATCCTCGCGCAATCACCGCTGGATCGACGCAGCATGTTGATCATCGCCACCTCGTTCGGCGTCGGCCTGGGTATTGCCGCGCAACCGAACTTGCTGCACTTGCTGCCGAAACTGGTGCAGAACCTTTTCGACTCGGCGATCACCAGTGGCGGGCTGACCGCAATCATGCTCTGCCTGCTGCTGCCGGAAGCAAAAACCACCACCAGCGAAGCCCATGTGCCGGTGAACAAGGTCGAACAGGCGTAACGGTTTTATTGCTTCAGGACTTGTCTGAAGCCTGTGGGTGCGCTATCAACACAACTGGTTGCGCCCACAGACAAACCCGGAAGTGCCTATGACCTTTGAAGTCCCCGCTCACGGCGGCAAGCCCGCCAGCCGCATTCGTCAGAAGAACGAAGAGACCATTCTCAAAGCCGCCGAAGACGAGTTCGCCCGTCATGGGTACAAAGGCACCAGCATGAACACCATTGCCCAGAATGCCGGGTTGCCCAAGGCGAACCTGCATTACTACTTCACCAACAAGCTGGGGTTGTACGTGGCGGTGCTGAGCAACATCATCGAGTTGTGGGACAGCACCTTCAACACCCTGACGGCCGAGGACGATCCGGCCGAGGCGCTCACCCGCTACATCCGCGCAAAAATGGAATTCTCCCGCCGCCAGCCGCAAGCTTCGCGCATTTTCGCGATGGAAGTGATCAGCGGCGGCGAATGCCTGAGCGAATATTTCAATCAGGATTACCGCGCCTGGTTCCAGGGGCGAGCGGCCGTTTTTCAAGCGTGGATCGATGCCGGCAAAATGGACCCGGTGGATCCGGTACACCTGATTTTCCTGTTGTGGGGCAGCACTCAGCATTACGCCGACTTTGCCACGCAGATCTGCCGAGTCAGCGGTCGCAGCAAGTTGACCAAGCAGGACATGGAAGACGCCGGCAACAATTTGATCCGCATCATCCTCAAAGGCTGCGGCCTCACTCCCTCTCTATAAGACGTCTATGCCTTTCACCCTCAGTGGTTTTTGCGAATACCGCGAAGAGATTCGCAAAAGCCGCTTCATCACCTACGCCACGCCGATCAGCAGCGCGGCCGACGCGCAGGCGTTCTTCGAACAGCACAGCGACTTGAACGCCTCGCACAACTGCTGGGCGTGGAAACTGGGCGATCAATACCGTAGCAATGACGACGGCGAGCCTGGCGGCACGGCGGGCCGGCCCATTCTGGCGGCGATTGAAGCGCAGGATTGCGATCAGGTCGCCGTACTGGTGATTCGTTGGTACGGCGGCATTCAACTGGGCACCGGCGGTTTGGCCCGCGCCTATGGCGGCGGCGCAAACAAGTGCCTGCAGACGGCGGCGAAAGTCGAGTTGATCAGCCGTGTGCCGCTGCGTTGTGCCTGTGGGTTTGCCGAGCTGGCGCTGGTGAAGTTGCGGGTGGCGGATCTGGGCGGGTTGGTGGTCGAGGAAAACTTCACTGCCAACGGCGTCGAATTGCAGCTAGCCGTGGGTGAAATGCAGATCGAATTATTGCAACGCCAGTTGGCTGATTTGAGTCGTGGGCGGATTTTGCTTCAGCGTTCAAGCGCTGCGATCTTTTAGGGCATCGCTTGATTTCCTTATTACCCCGAGTTGCCCACATCGGCTGTGCACCCGACTGTGGATAACCTGAGCACATTGCGCTGTAACCCTTCTGTCACGCGGCTTTGCGCGGTTTGTTCATTTTTCGTTCAATCTCTCCTGAAAAATTCAAAATTTGCCTAAAAACAATCAGTTAATAACGTTTAGCACCATTAGAAGAAAGCCTTGCAGTGCTTATGCCCGGGTTTAAAGCTTGCGCACAATAACTGTGGAGCAACCTGTGGATAACCCGTTCATGGCTGGCGCAGTTGCAGACTCTGTCTAGCCCCCGCGTCTTTGCTCGTTTTTTGATCAGTCACCGAAGGGCAAAACTGGAGCCTGTTCAACGGCTTTGCTCTGAATTGGTGCCGGGGCATTACCCGATGCAGCCTTGAACGCTTTGCGCCGAGCCCTGATGCACACGCTCGCCCCGGGTTCCTGACTCAATGGCCAGGAAATTGCTTTATCCACAGGCACAACTCCAAGCAAGTCGAGCCTGTCATGCCAATCGATCCGCCCAACACGCGCCTGCAACTGCGCCACATCAGCAAACGCTACCCCGGTTGTCTGGCCAACGATGCCATCGACCTGAGCATCGCCCCTGGGGAAATCCATGCGCTGCTCGGTGAAAACGGCGCGGGCAAAAGTACGCTGATGAAGATCATCTATGGCGTCACCCAGGCCGATGCGGGCGAGATGCTCTGGCAAGGTCAACGGGTGAATATCCGCAACCCGGCGCAGGCGCGGCAGTTGGGGATCGGCATGGTGTTCCAGCATTTCTCACTGTTTGAAACCCTCAGCGTGGCGCAGAACATTGCTCTGGCGATGGGCGCAGCGGCCGGTACGCCCAAACAACTGGAACCGAAAATTCGCGAAGTGTCGCGCCGTTACGGCATGGCGCTGGAGCCTGAGCGACTTGTCCACAGCCTGTCGATCGGTGAGCGACAACGGGTGGAAATCATCCGCTGCCTGATGCAGGACATCCGTCTGCTGATTCTCGATGAACCGACCTCGGTGCTGACACCGCAAGAGGCCGAGGACTTGTTCATCACGCTGCGGCGCCTCGCCGCCGAGGGCTGCAGCATTCTGTTTATCAGCCACAAGCTCGGCGAAGTCCGCGCCTTGTGCCATAGCGCCACGGTTTTGCGCGGCGGACGAGTGGCCGGGCATTGCGTACCCGCCGAGTGTTCGGATCAACAATTGGCGCAGTTGATGGTCGGCGAAGCGGCGGCGTTGATCGGTGATTATCCGAAAGTCAGCGGCGGCGCGGATTTTTTGCAGGTGAGCGGTTTGAGTTGGCGCAACCCCGATCCGTTTGGCTGCTCGTTGACCGACATTAATGTGCAAGTGCGCAGCGGTGAAATCGTCGGCATCGCCGGGGTCGCCGGCAATGGTCAGGATGAGTTGCTCGCCCTGCTCAGCGGCGAACAAACCCTGCCGAGCGCCGAGGCGACGACGATTCGCTTCGGTGAACAAGCTGTCGCTGACTTACGCCCGGATGCGCGGCGCAAACTCGGTCTGGCCTTCGTCCCCGCCGAACGCCTCGGCCACGGCGCGGTGCCCGAGTTGAGTCTGGCGGACAACGCCCTGCTCACGGCCTTCCAGCAGGGATTGGTCAGCAACGGGCTGATCCAGCGCGGCAAGGTCGAAGCCCTCGCGCAACAAATTATTCAACGCTTCGGCGTGAAAACCCCGGACACGCAAACCGTTGCGCGCAGCCTGTCCGGCGGCAACTTGCAGAAATTCATTCTTGGCCGGGAAATCCTCCAGCAGCCGAAACTGCTGATCGCCGCGCACCCGACCTGGGGCGTGGACGTCGGCGCTGCGGCCACCATCCACCGTGCGTTGATTGCGTTGCGCGATGCCGGTGCGGCGATTCTGGTGATTTCCGAAGACCTCGACGAACTGTTCCAGATCAGCGACCGCCTCGGTGCGTTGTGCGGCGGGAAGATGTCCGCGTTGCACAACACGGCGGACACCCTACTGAGCGATGTTGGTGGCTGGATGGCCGGCCAGTTCGATGCCCCTCAACAACACGCCACGGTTTAACGGAGTTTTCAACATGCTGCTTTCTCTCGAACCCCGTGGCCAGCAATCGCGCCTGATGCTCTGGTGCTCGCCGTTGTTGGCGGCGGCGCTGACCCTCGGTTGCGGTTCGCTGCTGTTCATCGCTCTGGGTCATGATCCACTGCAAACTTTGCACACCCTGTTGATCGCACCGGTCAGCGACGTGTACGGCGTGTCCGAATTGCTGGTCAAAGCCCTGCCGATTCTGCTCTGCGCGTTGGGCTTGGCCGTGGCCTATCAAGCGCGAATCTGGAACATCGGCGCCGAAGGCCAATTGCTCCTGGGCGCGTTGGCCGGCAGTGCGCTGGCGGTGAACATCATCGACATGCAAAGCCGTTGGGCACTGGTGCTGATTCTGCTCACCGGCACCCTCGCCGGCGCGGCGTGGGCCGGGCTGACGGCATGGCTGCGCACGCGTTTCAACGCCAACGAAATCCTCACCAGCATCATGCTCAATTACATTGCCCTCAACCTGTTGTTGTTCTGCGTACACGGCCCGTTGAAAGACCCGGCCGGCTTCAACTTTCCCGAGTCGGCGATGTTTGGCGATGCCAGCCGTTTACCGCTGTTGATGGAGGATGGCCGCGTGCACGCCGGGGTGTATTTCGCCCTGCTCGCCTTGGTGGCGGTGTGGGTGTTGTTGCAGAAAAGCTTTGTCGGTTTTCAGATCAAAGTGCTCGGGCTGGACAAGCGTGCGGCGGGGTTTGTCGGTTTTCGCGAGAAACGGCTGATCTGGCTGGCGCTGCTGATCAGCGGCGGTTTGGCCGGGCTCGCGGGGGTCTGCGAAGCCACCGGGCCGATTGGTCAGTTGGTGCCGCAGGTTTCGCCAGGGTATGGCTATGCGGCGATCACCGTGGCGTTTCTCGGGCGGCTGAATCCGATCGGGATTCTGTTCTCAAGTCTGTTGATGGCGTTGCTGTACATCGGCGGCGAGAGTGCGCAGATGGCCCTCAACCTGCCGCAAGCGATTACCCAACTGTTCCAGGGAATGATGCTGTTTTTCCTGCTGGCCTGTGACGTGCTGATCCTCTATCGGCCGCGCCTGAAACTGCGCTGGAGACGGCGCGCCTCGACCACTGCCGTAACCGCCGGAGCGCTGTGATGGATATCGATCTGCTGAGCAATATTTTCTACGCCATGGTGCGTTGCGGCACGCCGCTGTTATTGGTGGCGCTGGGTGAACTGATCTGCGAGAAGAGCGGCGTGCTCAACCTCGGCCAGGAAGGGATGATGCTGTTTGGTGCAGTGATCGGTTTTATCGTCGCCCTCAGCAGCGGCAACCTGTGGCTCGGCGTGTTGCTGGCGATGCTCGCGGGGATGCTGTTGTCGTCGCTGTTTGCCCTGGTGGCGCTGGTGTTCAACGCCAATCAGGTGGCGACCGGGCTGGCGCTGACGATTTTTGGTGTGGGGTTGTCGACCTTTGTCGGCTCCGCGTGGGTGGGTAAACCACTGGCGGGTTTTGAGCCAATGGCGATTCCGTACTTGAGTGAAATTCCGCTGATCGGGCGGATGCTGTTTGCTCAGGATCTGTTGGTTTACCTGTCGTTCGCGCTGTTTGCGCTGGTCGCGTGGGTGATCATCAAAAGTCGTATCGGGCTGATCATTCAGGCCGTCGGTGAAAATCCGGATGCGGCCAGTGCGATGGGCTTGCCAGTGTTGACCGTGCGTACGCTGGCCGTGCTGTTTGGCGGGGCGATGGCCGGGTTGGCCGGGGCGTATCTGTCACTGGCGTACACGCCGATGTGGGCCGAGAACATGACGGCCGGGCGCGGCTGGATCGCGCTGGCGCTGGTGGTGTTTGCCAGTTGGCGGGTGTGGCGGTTGTTGCTGGGGGCGTATCTGTTCGGGCTCGCCAGCATCCTGCATTTGGTGGCACAGGGGATGGGGCTGGCGATTCCGTCGAGCTTGCTGGCGATGCTGCCGTATGTGGCGACGATTGTGGTGCTGGTGTTGTTGTCGCGCGATGCGCTGCGTACGCGGTTATATGCGCCGGTGTCGTTGGGGCAGCCGTGGCAGGCAGGGCATTGATGCGCTGAAGAGACTGGCCTCTTCGCGGGCCCGCTCCCACAGGTTCGGCGGTGATTACCCATTTGTGTACGACACGGACACTGTGTGGGCTTGCCCGCGAAGAGGAGTATGCTCCACGGCCAATACCTCTTTTGAGTGCGTCAATGCGCAGTGGTGAATAAGCTCAGGCCTGCGCCGTCAGCCGCAATTGCTGCGCGACAAACTGCAACTGATCGAAACCCGTATGAGTGAACTCGACGCACTGCGTCAGGAGTTGCAACTACGGCTCGCTCAGGCGTGTCCATTGAATCCTGCACGTTAACTTTTCAAGGAACCCATCATGTCCCAGGCAAAAAACGCACTGATCATCGGCGCCTCCCGTGGTTTGGGCCTCGGGTTGGTGAAAACCCTGCTGGCCGATGGCTGGCAAGTGACGGCCACCGTGCGCAATCCTTCGAACGCCGACGCGTTGCAAGCGCTGGGCAAGGTGCGCATCGAGAAGCTTGATATGGATGACCAGCAAGCGGTGATCGCCCTGAGTCAGCAACTCAAGGGCGAGACGTTCGACCTGCTGTTCGTCAACGCTGGGGTCAAAGGCCCGGATGCACAAACCCCGGGCGGCGCGACACTGGCCGAAGTCGGGAAATTGTTTTTCACCAACGCGGTGGCACCGATCAATCTGGCCCAGCGTTTCGTCGGGCAGATTCGCGATGGCAGCGGTGTGTTGGCGTTCATGAGTTCGGTACTCGGCAGCGTGACCATGCCGGATGCGCCGGAACTGGCGCTGTACAAGGCGAGCAAGGCTGCGCTGAATTCGATGACCAACACTTTCGTGACCCAGTTGGGCGAGCAGAAACTCACGGTGTTGTCGCTGCATCCGGGTTGGGTGAAGACGGACATGGGCGGTGAGGGTGCCGACATTGATGTCGAGACCAGCACGCGCGGTCTGGTCGATCAGGTGAATGCGTTTACTGGCAAGGGCGGGCACCACTTCGTCAATTACAAGGGTGAAACCATTCCTTGGTAAGCACCGTATAACCCCTGTGGGAGCGGGCTTGCTCGCGAAGGCGTCGTGTCAGTCAATACACCCGTGCCTGACTCAGCGCTTTCGCGAGCAAGCCCTCTCCCATAAGGGGTGGTGTGTGTTGTCCTGTCGGGTGGGGCTTGCCCGGCATCGCGTTTTGTTTGAAACTGCGCGCCTCGTCCTTCGCGGCGACCCTGGATCAGCAGACAGGGCAACACTGAGCTGGCAACCCTGAACCCAACTTTCAGAGGAGCCGGCCACAATGCCTGCCATCCGTACCTGGTTAAAAAATCCCCTCGCCATTTTCACGGCCAACGCGCTCGATGCCCGTGGTGGTCTGGTGCTGCAAGACGGCGTGATCGTCGAAGTGCTGGCGGCCGGTCAGCAACCGTCCGCGCCGTGCAATGAAGTGTTCGATGCCCGCGAACATGTGATCCTGCCGGGCCTGATCAACACCCACCACCATTTCTACCAAACCCTGACTCGCGCCTGGGCGCCAGTGGTCAACCAGCCCTTGTTTCCCTGGCTGAAAACCCTGTACCCGGTGTGGGCACGCCTGACGCCTGAAAAACTTGCCCTCGCCACGAAAGTGGCTTTGGCTGAATTGCTGCTGTCAGGTTGCACCACCGCCGCCGACCACCATTACCTGTTCCCGGACGGTCTGGAAAACGCCATCGACGTACAAGTCGAAACCGTGCGTGAACTGGGCATGCGCGCCATGCTCACTCGCGGCTCGATGAGTCTCGGCGAGAAGGACGGCGGCCTGCCGCCGCAGCAGACCGTGCAGGAAGGCCAGGTGATTCTCGACGACAGTCAGCGCCTGATTCGCGAGTACCACGAGCGTGGCGATGGCGCGCAGATCCAGATCGCCCTGGCACCGTGCTCGCCCTTCTCGGTGACGCCGGAAATCATGTCGGCCAGTGCTGAACTGGCGAACCAACTAGACGTGCGCCTGCACACGCACCTGGCCGAAACCCTCGATGAAGAGGACTTCTGCCTGCAGCGTTTCGGCCTGCGCACCGTCGATTATCTGGACAGCGTCGGCTGGCTCGGCCCGCGCACCTGGCTGGCCCACGGCATCCACTTCAACCCGGACGAAATCACCCGCCTCGGCCAGGCCGGCACCGGCATTTGCCATTGCCCGAGTTCGAACATGCGTCTGGCCTCCGGCATTTGCCCGAGTATCGATCTGACCGACGCTGGCGCGCTGTTTGGTCTGGGGGTCGACGGCTCGGCGTCCAACGATGCGTCGAACATGATTCTGGAAGCGCGGCAGGCGTTGTACATCCAGCGTCTGCGTTATGGCGCCGAGAAAATTACCCCCGAGCGTGTGCTGGGGTGGGCGACCAAGGGGTCGGCGAGCCTGTTGGGCCGCACCGACATCGGTGAACTGGCGGTCGGCAAGCAGGCCGATCTGGCACTGTTCAAGCTCGATGAGCTGCGCTTCTCCGGTAGCCATGATCCGATTTCGGCGCTGCTGCTGTGTGGCGCCGATCGTGCGGATCGAGTGATGATCGGCGGCAAGTGGCGTGTGGTTGACGGCCAGGTCGAAGGCCTGGATCTCAAGGGCTTGATTGCCGATCACAGCCAGGCCGCGCGCCAACTGATCGCCGGCACCTGATTCACCACCGATAAAACCTGTGGGAGCGGGCTTGCTCGCGAAGGCGTCGTGTCAGTCAGTTTTAAGCTGCCTGACAGACCGCTTTCGCGAGCAAGCCCGCTCCCTCATTTGGAATTGTGGTGTTCCTAGAGCCCGAGCAGGGACAGCATGATGAACGTCGCAAACAACACAAAGTGCGTCATACCCTCAATGGCGTTGGTTTCGCCGTCGTTGAGGTTGATCGCACTGACGATCAGGGTGATGAAGATCATCACCGTCTGCACTGGCGTCATCGCCATCTGAAACGGCTGACCGGTATACAGCGCCATGGCTTCCATCACCGGCACGGTCAGGATCACCGTCGACAGTGACGCGCCCATCGCGATGTTGACCACCGACTGCATGCGGTTGGCCAGCGCCGCACGCAATGCCGTGAGAATTTCCGGCGCGGCCGAGATTGCCGCCACCAGAATCGCCGTGATCACCGGCGGCGCCCCTGTTCCCTCCAGGCCCAGATCGAGGGTTTTCGACATCACCTCGGCCAGCGCGCCGATCACCACCACACCAAACACCAGAATGCCAATCGACAAGCCCAATCTGAGCGGTTTCGGTTGCTGTTCGACCGGCTCTTTCTTGCGCCGCTTGTCCGGGTAGCTGTAGCTGAAAAAATAGCTGTGCGGCCCGACCTGCATGCGCAGGAACAAGGTGTAAAGCACCACCATCGCACCGATGGTGAACGCCGAATAAACCTTCCAGTTAGCCTCGGGAATGAACTCCGGCACCACCATCGACACGCCCATGGCGGTGAGGATCATCACGCTGTAGCTGCGCGCCGAATCGTCGTTGTAGGACTGCTCGCCGTGCTTGATCCCGCCCATCAGCGCCGCGAGGCCGAGGATGCCGTTGATGTCGAGCATCACCGCAGAATAGATCGTGTCACGCACCAGGGTGGGCGACGCTTCGTTGCTCATCATGATCGCCAGAATCACCACTTCGACCAGCACGGCGGCCAGTGTGAGAATCATCGTGCCGTAAGGGTCGCCGACTTTTTCGGCGAGCAGTTCGGCGTGGTGGGCGACGCGCATTGAGGCGACGACGATGAACGCGATCAACACCAGCCCGGCGCCCAGGGCGACGATCTGGCCGCTGTGCAGCAGCCAGTGTTCCAGTGGATAAGCGACGAGTGCGGCGATGAGCGCCAACAGTAGAAAGCTTTCTTGCTTGAGGATCGTGAGCATGGCGGGCCTTTTGCCGGAGAGTGCGAGTGAGCTACTGACTGCGGAACGGCGCTAACGTTTCGTTACACCTTAGCGCACCAGTGAATGGCGGCCGTTTCATTCGTTGCACTTTTATTGGCCGCGCCGACCTCTTCGCGAGCAAGCCCGCGCCCACATTGATATGCATTCCCCTGTGGGAGCGAGCGTGCTCGCGAAGGCCGTTATGCGGTTTGGAGACGTTTGTTGTCCTGTTGGTCAGCAATTTGCATTGACGCTGTCCACACACAACAAAACGGAGCTCCAATTCATGCAAATACGTCCGCTGCACAAACTGCTGTGCGCCGTCCTCGGTCTGGGGATCAGTCTGAGCGCCAGCGCTGCCGATCCGCTGAAGGTCGGTTTCGTCTATATCGGCCCGATCGGCGACCACGGCTGGACGTATCAGCATGAACAGGGGCGCAAGGCACTGGCCGAGAAATTCGGCGATCAGATCACCACCCACTTTGTGGAAAACGTCGCCGAAGGTGCCGATGCCGAGCGGGTGATCCGCAACATGGCCAAGGACAAGTACGACCTGATCTTCACCACCTCGTTTGGCTACATGAACCCGACGCTGAAAGTCGCCAAACAGTTTCCCAAAGTGACTTTCGAACACGCCACCGGCTACAAGCAGGACAAGAACCTCGGCACCTATCTGGCACGCACTTACGAAGGTCGCTACGTCGGTGGTTTCCTCGCTGCGAAGATGACCAAGAGCAAAAAAATCGGCTACGTCGCCTCGTTCCCGATTCCGGAGGTGATCCGCGACATCAACGCTATTCAACTGGCCCTGAACAAGTACAACCCAGGCACCGAGATCAAAGTGGTGTGGGTCAACTCGTGGTTCGATCCGGGCAAGGAAGCCGATGCGGCCAACGCCCTGATCGATCAGGGCGTGGACGTGGTGTTCCAGCACACCGACAGCCCCGCGCCGATTCAAGCGGCCGAACGTCGTGGCGTGTACGCCGTGGGCTACGCCTCCGACATGGCGCACTTCGGGCCGAAAGCGGTGCTGACTTCAATCGTCAACGACTGGGCGCCGCACTACATTCAGGCGACGCAAAGCGTGATCGACCACACCTGGAAATCCCAGGACTACTGGGGCGGTTTGAAAGAAGGCACGGTTGAACTGCCGATCAGCGACCTGGTGCCGGCGCCCGTGAAGGCTGAAGCCGAGCAGATCATCGCCGACATCAAGAGCGGCGCGTTCAAGCCGTTTACCGGGCCGATCAAGGATCAGGCCGGGGTCGAAAAAATCCCGGCGGGCGTGAGTGCAACCAACGCAGAACTGGCCTCGATGAACTATTACGTGGAAGGCATGAAGGCCGAGATGCCGAAGTAAGCGCACACCTATGGGAGCGGGCTTGCTCGCGAAGGCGTCGTGTCGGTCGATACGCAATGGCCTGATACACCGCCTTCGCGAGCAAGCCCGTTGTCACGTTTGGCTCTCCAGTGCTTTCAAGGATTGTGTATGGATCAGCTTCCGATCATCGACATCAGCCCGCTCTACAGCGACGACCAAAACGCCTGGCCCGCCGTGGCCGAGCAGATCGACCAGGCCTGCCGCGAGTGGGGGTTCTTCTACATCAAGGGTCATCCTGTTTCGGCGCAACGCATCGACGCACTGCTCGACCACGCACAGCGTTTTTTTGCGCAACCGGGGCCAGAAAAACTCAAGATCGACATCACCCAGACCCGCCATCACCGTGGCTACGGCGCCATCGCCACCGAGCAACTCGACCCGAGCAAACCCAGCGACCTGAAAGAAACGTTCGACATGGGTCTGCATCTGCCGGTCGATCATCCCGACGTGCTGGCGGAGAAACCCTTGCGCGGGCCGAACCGCCATCCTGAGCAAGCGGGATGGCAACCCTTGATGGAGCAGCACTACCTCGACATGCAGGCCCTCGCGCAAACCTTGTTGCGCGCCATGACGATAGCCCTTGGCATTGAGCGTGATTTCTTCGACAGCCGTTTCAATGAGCCGGTCAGCGTGTTGCGGATGATCCATTACCCGCCACGCCACACTGCCAGCTCTGCCGAGCAACAAGGCGCTGGCGCGCACACCGATTACGGCTGCATCACCTTGCTCCATCAGGATGCGGCGGGTGGTCTGCAAGTGAAGAACGTCAAAGGCCAATGGATCGACGCACCGCCGATTGACGGCACCTTCGTGGTCAACCTCGGCGACATGATGGCGCGCTGGAGCAACGACCGATATCGCTCGACACCGCACCGGGTGATCAGCCCGCTGGGCGTGGATCGCTACTCGATGCCGTTCTTCGCCGAGCCACACCCGGACACGCGCATCGAATGCCTGCCCGGTTGCCGGGACGCACAGCATCCGGCGAAATATCCGACCACTACTTGCGCCGAATTCCTGCTCTCGCGCTTCGCCGATACCTACGCCTATCGGCGGGAACAGGAGGCGATCTGATGGATCGCTTGGTCAGGTTTTGCCAATTGTTTCGGCAAGCATCTGTAGAATGCCGTCATTGCACCTGATGAGAAAAGACTATGTACGACTGGCTCAACGCCCTGCCCAAGGCTGAACTGCACCTGCACCTGGAAGGCTCGCTGGAGCCCGAACTGCTGTTCTCCCTGGCCGAACGCAACAAGATCGCCCTGCCGTGGAACGACGTTGAAACCCTGCGCAAGGCTTACGCCTTCAACAATCTGCAGGAATTTCTCGACTTGTATTACCAGGGCGCCGACGTGCTGCGCACCTCCCAGGATTTCTACGACCTGACCTGGGCCTATCTGCTGCGCTGCAAAGAGCAGAACGTGATTCACACCGAACCGTTCTTCGACCCGCAAACCCACACCGATCGGGGTATCCCGTTCGAAGTGGTGTTAAACGGCATCGCCGCCGCTTTGAAAGATGGTGAGCAGCAACTGGGCATCAGCAGCGGTTTGATCCTGAGTTTCCTGCGCCATCTGAGCGAAGACGAAGCACAGAAAACCCTCGATCAAGCGCTGCCGTTCCGTGACGCGTTTGTCGCCGTCGGTCTGGACAGTTCCGAGATGGGTCATCCGCCGAGCAAGTTCCAGCGCGTGTTCGACCGCGCTCGTCACGAAGGCTTCCTGACCGTCGCCCACGCCGGTGAAGAAGGGCCACCGGAGTACATCTGGGAGGCCATCGACCTGCTGAAAATCCAGCGTATCGACCATGGCGTGCGCGCCATCGAAGACGAGCGCCTGATGCAGCGGATCATCGATGAGCAAATCCCGTTGACCGTGTGCCCGCTGTCGAACACCAAGCTTTGCGTGTTCGATCACATGTCGCAGCACAACATTCTCGACATGCTTGAGCGTGGCGTGAAGGTTACGGTGAACTCAGATGACCCGGCGTACTTCGGCGGCTACGTGACCGAGAACTTCCACGCGCTGCACGAGCACCTGGGCATGACCCAGGATCAGGCCAAGCGTCTGGCACAGAACAGCCTGGATGCACGGTTGGTAAAACCGTAACAACACTGAAGAGCTAAAGTGGGGCTTGCTCGCGAAGGCGTCGTATCAGTCGACATGGTTGTTGAATGACACCCCCCCTTCGCGAGCAAGCCCGCTCCCACCATGGCATTTATGTTCAGCCTGCGACTTGTGTTTCAGTCAGCTCTTCCAGCGTTTTGCCCCGCGTCTCCATCCCGAACAGCCACACCACCCCTGCCGCAATCGCAAAGCACAGCGCACCCAGCGCAAACACCCCACCCTGCCCGGTCACCGGGAACACCAGCCCGGTCACCAAAGGCCCGAGCAGCGACCCCACCCGACCAATCGCCGAGGCGAATCCCGAGCCCGTCGCCCGGGCTGACGTCGGATACAACTCCGGCGTGTAGGTGTAGAGCACTGCCCACATGCCAAACAGGAAGAACTGCATCAGCAACCCTGTGCTGATCAGCAGCGCCACATTGCCGCCGAACACCGCGCTCTGCCCATACAGAAACGCCATTACCCCCCCGCCGAGCAGCGTGACGATGCACACCGGTTTACGTCCCCAGCGTTCCACCAGCCACGCCGCCATCAGGAAACCGGGAATCCCGCCCAGGGAAATCAGCACCGTGTAATACACCGACTGCGTCACGGCGAAACCAGACTGTTGCAGCAATGCGCTGAGCCAGGACGTCAGGCCATAAAAACCCAGCAGCGCGAAGAACCACACACTCCAGATCATCGTTGTGCGCTGGCGATACTGTGGCGACCAGATCTGCTTGAGCGCCGAAAAGAAGTCGCCCGGGGGCGTCACAGTGCGCGGTATACGCAGCGGTGACGGCAACGCGGCACCGCCGAGCGATGCGCGCACCCGTGCTTCGATCCCGCTCAAGACCTTATCGGCGGCCTGATGTTTTCCGGCCTGTTCCAGCCAGCGCGGTGATTCGGGAATGAAAAAACGGATCGCCAGCACAAACACCGCCGGCACCGCCAACACCAGAAAGATGTCGCGCCAGCCAATCAGCGGCAGCAGGAAATACGACAGCACCCCGGCCGCGACAAAACCCAGCGGCCAGAAGCCGTCCATCAAGGCGATGTAGCGCCCGCGTCGCTGAGCCGGAATCAGCTCCGACAACATCGATTGGGCAATCGGAAACTCCATGCCCATGCCAATCCCCAGCAGGATGCGGAACAGCGTCAGCGACTCGATCGTTTGCGCCGTCGAGCAGAGATAACTGGCCAGCCCCCACAGTACGATGCTCCACTGAAACACCGGTTTGCGTCCGAAACGGTCGGCGAGCATGCCGGACAACGACGCGCCGAGCACCATACCGAAGAAACTCGAACTGGCGAGCAGCCCTGCCTGCGCACTGCTCAGGCCGAACTCGGCTTTGATCGAGCCGAGCAGGAACGTCATCATCGCCAGGTCCATGGAGTCAAAGAAAAACGCCAGGGCGATGATGATGAAAATGATCCGATGATAACCGCTGATCGGCAGTCTTTCCAAGCGTTCTGCCGCGCTGAAGCCTTGAGTGTCCATATCGCCTCCCCCATCCGAAATATCCCCGGATTGAGTGTGCGCGATGGTGATACAGAGGCCGTACTGGATGCGACCTGCTCGCAGTCGTAGACGACGCCGACACGCCTGACGTCGATCTCGAATGCTCTATCACGCCATCTCCAGCTCGGTTTCCTTGGCAAATCGATGCAATTCCCGCTGGCCGGTGTCCGTCAGTTGCAGGGCTCTTGAATCATTGGGCAATGTCAGCCAACCGGACTGCATGAACAACTGCAGCAATGCCGCACCGAGTGAACCGCCCATGTGCGGACGACGCTCGCTCCAGTCCGGGCAAGCGCAAGCCACCTGCACGTTGCGATGGGCCAGCGCCTGGATGAACACGCCGCGACTGGCCAACTGTTTAGCGCCTTTATGGGTCACCACCACGCGTTGTTCAAGCTGTTCGATCCAGCCGGCGTCGAGCAGTCGCTGGTACAGATCGGCAGCCAGCGTGCCGCCCAAATGGTCATCACAAAAACGTGCGCGCAATAGCGATGAGGGTGCCGTCTGAGGTTTGGCCATGGGTGTGGCGCGCTTGAACACTTCGGCGACTTCCCGCGGAGCACTGGCAATGGTCGCGCTGGCCAGCGCTTCTATCGCCGCCCCCACCTCCGGTGCCGAAAGACGGAAAAACCGCTTGCGACCACGAACTTCAACCTTCAACAGACCGCCGGTGGACAAGCGTGCCAGATGCGCGCTGGCCGACGACGGCGACAGTCCTGCCAGTAGCGCTAGCTCCTCGGTCTGCCGGGCCGAGCCGTCCATCAGCGCCCACATCATCGCGCTGCGCTTGGGGTCGGCCAGCAACGTGGCGATCTGGCTGATGCAAGGTGCATGTTCCATGTATTCACTCCCTGTGGAATCGTATCGTCTACTGCTCGGAGACATCTTGACCAGTAATGGGTCGGCGGCCAAGACGTGAAAATCGCCCTGAGCCGGGGCAAGGCAGGCCATTGACACAACATGTTCCGGCATAGAACCCGCCACCCTTGCACAGCCCTGAATTGAACAGGGACTGCTGGGTGTGACGTCGTCCGGGCCGGGTTTCGGTACTGGCATGAGGCGGGCGCTAGTATAAGCGGGATGCACGCCCCGTCCCGCGTCGCGGCCTGCACGTGTGGTGATTGTTCCTGACAGAAATTTCTCTATTTACCTGCGACTAATGATCAAGTTTCTGGAAAACGGGAAATTGACTACTCAAATCAGCGCAACGGCTGGCGAGCATTTCCCTCAGCAGGTTCACCGGCTTACTCAATTGTGCGCGATGTGCGCACAAAAGATTCAGCGGAGCGCGCTCACAAAGCAGCTCCGGCAACAGCACTTTGAGGCGCCCGGCGAGGACATCGGCGCCCACGTCCAGCCAGGATTTGTAGGCAATGCCCGCGCCGGCCACCGCCCACAACCGCACGACGTCGGCGTCGTCACTGAAACGATCGCCACTGACGGTCAAACCGACTTCGCGCTTACCGTCGTGAAAACTCCAGTGGTCATGCACCCGGCTGCCGAGCATGTACAACAGGCAATTGTGCTGAGCCAGTTGTTCGAGTTGGCGCGGTTCGCCGTGCCGCGCCAGATAGGCCGGGGATGCGCAAAGCACGCGGCGGTTATGCGGGGCGATGGGCAAGGCGATCAGGCTGGAGTCTTCCGGCTCGCCATAACGCAGGGCGATGTCCACCGGCTGGCGAAACAGGTCGGCGATGCGGTCGCCGAGCAACAGGCGTACGGTCAGTTTCGGATGTTCACGCTGGAACTCGTCGAGCCAGGGCAACAACAGGTTGCGCCCGAAATCCGAAGGCGCCGACAACTGCAAGACCCCGCTGACCTGCTCCTGCCCGCTGGCCAACAGACGTCGGCCCTCATCGAGGTTGCTCAGCGCGGCCCGGGCGTATTCGAGAAAGCCTTCACCCTCGGCGGTCAGGCGAAGACTGCGCGTGGAGCGCGCCAGCAACCGTGCGCCGAGTTGCTGCTCAATGCGCTTCAACGCCGCACTGGCCACCGCGGCGGACATGTCCATCACCCGCGCCGCCGCTGACAGGCTGCCCAGATCCGCCGCCCGAACAAACAACTGCAAGTCATCGAAACGCAGCATCCACAGCCTCGATTATCAAAAAAACATTGAAAGAGACTGCTCTTTTAGCCGGTTTTATCTTGCAGAGAAATAGCCAATCATCTGCGCCATCGAATTCATCCCGCTTCTATGGAGCCGAGCATGTCCCAGCCATTCACCGCTATTGCCACCCTGACCGCCAAACCCGGCCAACAGGACACCCTTGAGCAGGCGTTGCGCGCACTGGTAGAGCCAAGCCGTGCCGAGGACGGTTGCAGTCAGTATGACTTGCATCGCGACCTGACCGACCCGCAGGTGTTCTACGTAATCGAACACTGGGCCAGCGAAGCCATCCTGCAAGCGCACAACGCCAGCGCACACTTTCAGAATTTCCAGGCCACTGCCGGCCAGTGCATCGAACACTTCGAACTCAAACGTCTGGGCAGCATCGCCTGAACCTTTCTTTTATTACCTTTACGGAGCCCCTCATGAAAGCCATTGCTTATTACGCCTCCCTGCCGATCAGCGACGCAAAATCCCTGCAAGACATCGAGCTGTCGGAACCGGTGGCTGGCCCGCGCGATTTGCTGGTGGAAGTCAAAGCCATTTCGGTCAATCCCGTGGATACCAAAATTCGCCAGAACGTCGCCCCTGAAGGCGGCGCGGCGAAAGTGCTGGGCTGGGACGTGGCCGGAGTGGTCAAGGCTGTGGGCAGTGAAGTGACGCTGTTCAAGGCTGGCGATAACGTCTTCTACGCCGGTTCCATCGCCCGCGCGGGTGGCAACAGCGAACGGCACGTTGTGGATGAGCGAATTGTCGGGCACATGCCCAAATCCTTGGGTTTCGCTGAAGCCGCCGCCCTGCCCCTGACCGCGATCACCGCGTGGGAGTTGCTCTTCGAACGCCTGCAAATTCGCGAAGGTAAAACCGCCGAAGGCCAGAGCCTGCTGATCGTCGGCGCGGCGGGCGGCGTGGGCTCGATCCTCACGCAACTGGCCAAGCAACTGACCGGTCTGAACGTGATCGGCACCGCCTCCCGTGAGCAGACCCGCGATTGGGTCAGCGAGTTGGGCGCGGACCTGGTGATCGATCACAGCCAGCCGCTGAGCGAAGCGCTCAAGCGTGCCGGGATCAACCAAGTGACCCACGTCGCCAGCCTGACCCAGACCGAGCAGCACCTGGACCAACTGATCGAAGCCCTGGCGCCGCAAGGCAAGCTGGCGCTGATCGACGATCCGAAGTCGCTGGACGTGACCAAGCTCAAGCGCAAGAGCCTGTCACTGCACTGGGAGTTCATGTACACCCGCTCGCTGTTCGAGACGCCGGACATGATCGAACAGCACAACCTGCTCAACCGCGTGGCCGAACTGGTTGATGCCGGAACATTGAAGACGACGGTTGGCGAGCACTTTGGCAGCATCAATGCGGCGAATCTGCGTCGGGCGCATGAATTGCTGGAGAGCGGCAAAGCCAAGGGAAAAATTGTTTTAGAAGGTTTCTAAACAGCAAAAAATCGCAGTCTTCGGCAGCGCCAATAACGGGCTGGCGGGGGCTGCGATATTTTTTGGGCCGTCAGTCTGACAGTTGATCCTTGTCACAATTGCGATCGTATTCAGGTCTACAATCGACGCCTCTGCGATACATCTTTTACGCAAGGGAGGTCAGCAATGAAGATCCTGATAAAAGAAGTGGCAAAGTCTCAATGGCAGGTTCGCCTGGACCAGCACGCCGTGACATTCCGCAGTGAAGCCGAAGCCTTGGCCTTCATCCGCACCCTCGAAGCGCGCATTTGCGCGCCCCATCAGATCCCCGACCTCAGCCAGCAACGCGCTGCCGGTTGAGGTTTTCTTATGCCTCGGCCCGGGCTTGCGCCAGTGTTCGGGCATTCTGTAAACGCCGGGTGAGCATCGCGGCGCTCACCACCAACAAACCGCACAGGCTGATGACCATTGCCATCGGCACGGCGGAGCCATCGTGCAACACGCCCACCAGCGCCGAAGCCCCAGCGGCGACGCTGAACTGCATGCAGCCGAGCAACGCCGACGCACTGCCGGCGCGGCCACCCTGCCCATTCATTGCACAGGCTGCGGCATTGGGACTGATGCAGCCAAGGCTGGCCACACAGATGAACAAAGGGATCAGCAGCGGCCACAGTGCCTCGGTGTGCAAAGCCGCGACCGCTAGCAAAGTCAGACCGGCGGCCAGATAAACCCAGACCGCGCGCGACAGCAGAAACGCCGGGCCTCGCTTGGCCAATAGCCGCGCATTGATTTGCGCCACCAGAATGAACCCCGCCGCGTTGGTGCCGAACAGCCAGCCGAAATGCTCCGCCGGCACGCCATATAGTTTGATAAAGATGAACGGTGAGCCCGCAATGTAGGCAAACATCCCGGCGATGGCGATGCCGCCAGTCAGGGCATGGCCGATATAAACCGGATCCTTCAACAGGCGTCCATACTGGCGCAAGGCACCGGACAACGGTTGGCGCGGTATATGCGCCGGCATACTTTCCGGCAGACCGAGGGCCACCGCCAAGCCGGCCAATGCACTGAAAACGGTCAGCACCAGAAAGATCGACTGCCAACCCGTGGTGTTGACCAGCAGGCCGCCGAGCATCGGTGCCAGGATGGGGGCCAGGCCCATCACCAGCATCAGCTGCGAAAAGACCTTCGCCGAGCCCACCGCATCGCATTTGTCGCTGACCACCGCCCGAGAAATCACCATCCCCGCACAGCCACCCAGCGCCTGCACGAAGCGTGCGCCGATCAGCCATTCCAGATTTGGCGCATAAGCGCAGGCCAGGGACGCCAGCGTGAACAGCGCCAGACCAATAAGCAACGGAACCCGTCGACCGAAGCGATCCGCTACCGGGCCGTAAGCCAGTTGGCCAATCGACAGACCAAGGAAGTACGCGGCCAGCGTCATCTGGACGTGTTTTTCATCGGTAGCGAATGCCAGCGCCATGGAGGGAAACGCAGGCAAATAAAAGTCGATCGCCAAGGGACCGAAGGCGGTCAAGGCACCGAGAATCAGAATGGTACGGAAGTTCATCAGGCATCCAGGTTGGCAAGTCGGCAGCCCGACAGTTTAGCCGCGCCCGGACGCCTTGAACATTCCGATAGCTCGCTAACTATTAAAAATCAGACGAGTTTGATGGCGTAACCTTCCTCGCTGATGGCGGCGATCACCTGATCGGCCGTCATTACACTGTCGACACCGACCTCTTTGGCTGCCAGATCAACCTGCACAACGGCCGCCGGATCCTTGGCTTGCACCGCGTTGGTGATCGCTTTGACGCAGTGGCCGCAGGACATGCCTTGAACGTTGAACACTTGCATGGGATGACTCCTTTGAGTGAGGTTGCCAGCAGTTTTGAGCTTGCCACGGTGACAAGGTCAAGTTCTTGAATAAACGGCCGGGCTGGCAATCGGCGCCGCGCTCGGCCAAGCTGCGTGCATCAATGACCTAAATTCAGGAGATTCAGCCATGCGCTGGTCAGCTTTCAGCCTGTTTGGCTTGCTCAGCCTCTTCGCCTTCCTGCCTCAGGCCAACGCGACCGGGGAGGACTACGCCGTTCTGATCATTTCGCGCGAGCGTCTGGAAGTGCCGACGTCTTGCGAGATTGGCGTGTACATCCAGGATCAGTTTGCAGGGCGACTGCTTCAAGAGCAGTCCACCTCGTTCAACCTGCCCCATGGTACTTTTTCGATTCGTCTGAAACTGGAGCCAGGTCAAGTATCGGGTTGTCAGCCCGGCATGCTGGCACCACCGGCGCAGGATATATTGCTCAAGGCTGGCGATGTGGTGAAGTACCGTATCGCCTCATCCGCCAAAGGCTTGTACCTGCGGCCCGCCGCCCTCGAATATTAAGCCCGTCCAGAATGTGGGAGCGGGCTGGCTCGCGAAAGCGTTGTGTCATTCAACAAAGACCTTGAATGTCACGCCTCTTCGCGAGCCAGCCCGCTCGCATTTTTTTGCCCTGCGACATCGTGCCGATTGGCGCTTGACCTTGCCCGCATGGCAAGGTTGATCCTTGTAGGCATCCTCTACAGGGAGTACGACCGATGTCCGAATCCATCACTTTCGATCTGCCGATTGCCGGCATGACCTGCGCCAGTTGCGCCGGGCGTGTCGAGCGGGCCTTGAGCAAAGTCAGCGGCGCCAGTGCCGTCAGTGTCAATCTCGCCACCGAACAGGCCCGCGTCCAGGCCCCCGCCGACAGTCTGCCGGCCTTGATGGACGCGATAGAGCGCGCCGGCTATAGCGTGCCGCAGCAGACACTCGAACTGAGCATCGACGGCATGACCTGCGCCTCTTGCGTCGGCCGCGTCGAACGCGCCCTGAACAAAGTTCCCGGGGTGAAAAGCGTCAGCGTCAACCTGGCCAACGAGCGCGCCCACCTTGAGCTGCTTGGGCAGGTCGATGAGCAAACCCTGCTCGACGCGGTGAGCAAGGCCGGTTATTCGGCCAGCGTCTGGCAAGCCGAACACCCGCCAACCGACAAACAGCATCAACACCTGCAACACGAACGCTGGGCGCTGATCTGTGCGATCGCCCTCGCCCTGCCACTGGTGGCGCCGATGCTGCTGCAACCGTTCGGCATTCATTGGATGCTGCCGGCCTGGGCGCAATTTGCTCTCGCTACTCCGGTGCAATTCATTTTCGGCGCACGCTTCTATATCGCGGCGTGGAAAGCCGTCCGCGCCGGCGCCGGCAACATGGACTTGCTTGTCGCCCTTGGCACCAGCGCCGGTTATGGCTTGAGCCTTTACGAGTGGGCCACCGCTGCCGGGCGCATGCCGCACCTGTACTTCGAAGCATCGGCGGTGGTCATCGCCCTGGTGTTGCTCGGCAAATACCTGGAAAGCCGCGCCAAACGCCAGACCGCCAGCGCCATCCGCGCGCTCGAAGCCTTGCGTCCGGAACGGGCGATTCAATTGATCGACGGTCGCGAGCAGGACGTCGCCATCAGCGCCCTGCATCTGAACGACGTGGTTCTGGTCAAACCCGGCGAGCGCTTCCCGGTCGACGGTGAAGTGCTGGAGGGCCAGAGCCACGCCGACGAAGCCCTGATCAGTGGTGAGAGCCTGCCGGTGCCGAAACAACCCGGCGACAAGGTCACCGGTGGCGCGATCAACGGGGAAGGCCGGTTGCAGGTGCGCACCACCGCCCTTGGCGCCGAAAGCGTACTGGCGCGGATCATTCGTCTGGTGGAAGACGCTCAGGCGGCGAAAGCACCGATCCAGAAACTGGTGGATAAAGTCAGCCAGGTGTTTGTGCCAACCGTGTTGGTCCTGGCCCTGGCAACGCTGATCGGCTGGTGGCTGTACGGCGCGCCGATGGAAACCGCGCTGATCAACGCGGTCGCCGTATTGGTCATCGCTTGCCCCTGCGCCTTGGGCCTCGCCACGCCCACCGCCATCATGGCCGGCACCGGCGTGGCAGCGCGTCACGGCATCCTGATCAAGGACGCCGAAGCCTTGGAACGCGCCCATGAAGTCAGCAGCGTGGTGTTCGACAAGACTGGCACGCTGACCTCCGGCGCGCCACGCATCGCGCATTTCAACGCGGTCGACGGTGATCAAAACACCCTGCTGAAACTGGCCGGTGCCCTGCAACGCGGCAGTGAGCATCCGCTGGCCAAAGCCGTGCTGGACGCCGCTGCCGAACGTGATCTGACGGTGCCCGACGTCAGCGACAGCCAGTCGCTGACCGGTCGCGGCATTGCCGGCACTTTCGAAGGTCGGCGTCTGGCGCTGGGCAATCGGCGGATGCTCGAAGACAACGGTTTAAACGCCGGGACTCTGGGCGAATCCGCCAAAGCCTGGGAAGCCGAAGGCCGCACCCTGTCGTGGCTGATTGAACAAAGCCCCGAGCCGCGTATTCTCGGGTTGTTTGCCTTCGGTGACACGTTGAAACCCGGGGCACTGGAAGCTGTGCAACAACTGGCCGCACGAGGCATCCACAGTCATCTGCTGACCGGCGACAACCGTGGCAGCGCCCGCGTGGTGGCCGAGGCCTTGGGCATTGAAAACGTGCACGCCGAGGTACTGCCAGCCGACAAAGCCGCCACCGTCACCGAACTGAAGAAAACCGGCGTCGTCGCCATGGTCGGCGATGGCATCAATGACGCCCCGGCTCTCGCCGCCGCCGACATCGGCATCGCCATGGGAGGCGGCACCGACGTGGCCATGCATGCGGCGGGCATCACCCTGATGCGCGGCGATCCACGGCTGGTGCCGGCGGCGCTGGACATCAGCCGCAAGACCTACGCGAAGATCCGCCAGAACCTGTTCTGGGCCTTCGTCTACAACCTGGTCGGCATTCCGTTGGCAGCGTTCGGCTTCCTCAACCCGGTGTTGGCCGGCGCGGCGATGGCGCTGTCGAGCGTCAGCGTGGTGAGCAATGCGCTACTGTTGAAAACCTGGAAGCCCAAGGATCTGGAGGAGCACCGATGAACATCGGCCAAGCAGCCAAGCACAGTGGCCTGAGCGCGAAAATGATCCGCTATTACGAGTCGATCGGTTTGCTCAAAGCGGCCCATCGCACCGACAGCGGCTATCGGATTTACGGCGACGATGATCTGCACACGCTGGCGTTCATCAAGCGCTCGCGGGACCTGGGCTTTTCACTGGAAGAGGTCGGCAAACTGCTGACCCTCTGGCAGGATCGCCAACGGGCCAGTGCCGATGTGAAGGCGTTGGCCCGTCAGCACATCGACGAGTTGAACCACAAGATCCGCGAGCTTGGCCAGTTGCGCGACACCCTGCAGGATCTGGTCGAGCACTGCCACGGTGACCATCGCCCCGATTGCCCGATCCTCAAGGAACTGGCGTCGGGCTGCTGCGCGCAACCCGTTCGCGTCTGATCGCCAGCCCTCTCACCGCCAGTAACGTGCCCAAGGGAATGCCGTGCAACAGCATGACCACAGCACCCGGCGTCCACCACCCATAGAACGGGGCGGCGATCAGCATACCCACGCCGAACCCGGTCATTTGCAGCAGGGTCAGAAAGCTGAAGATCGGCAGGCGCAGGTGTTCGGGCTCACGTTGCAGACGCGACAGCAGACCGACCTCGGAAAAGCCGTCGCCCAATCCCGCCGGCAATGAAAACAGCAACAATCCCAAAAGGCTGTGTTGCTGGAACATCAGGATGAAGCCGCAGGACATCAGCGCCACGCCAAAGAAAAACCGCCGCTCCAGATGGCTGTTGTCCGAGCCTTTGAGGCGACTGGCGATCCGTGCGCCGAGCAGCTTGCCGCTGGCCCACACCGCGAGCATCAAGCCCAGGGTTGTGCTGGCCGAATCGGGCGACAGCAGTTTGGAAATGATCGGGAAACCGACGTTGTGCGCGGCGCTGCCCAAGGTGTCGGCCATCGTCACGGCGAGCATCGCGGCAATCACCGGGGCACTGCGCAGACCTTGCTTGAGGGCTGACCATTCGCCGCGTTCAGGCGCTTCGGTGACGGTCGATGGGGCGAAACGCAGCGGCACAATCAACAAAGCCGCCAGCAAGTAGGTCAGCGCATTCAGGGCGAACACTGTTTCGAAGCCAAACCCTGCCACCAATAACCCTGAGACCAGACTGCCGCCGACCATCGCCGCCGACGAGGTCGAGGTGATCCAGGCATTGGTCTTGATTAACTGCGCCTCAGGAATCAAACGCGGCAACTGGCTGTTGAGGCCGATGGCGAACATCGAATTGCCCAGGCCCAGCCCGAACGCAATGAACGGCAACAGCAACGCTTGCTGAGCGACCGGCACGATCAACAGCAAACCGAGCACAGCGGCGCGTAACAGATCGAACGCGATCAGCGGTACACGCCCGCTGAAGCGTCGGTAAAACCGCGTGCCGATCAGACTGGCAAAGATCCCGCCACCGACGCGACTGGCGAGGAAGATCCCCACGCTCATGGCGCTGTTGCTCAGCAAGTAGACGTATGTGGCCAGCGCGACCATGTTGAGGAAGGCGCCGAAATCGGAGATCAGCCGGGCAGTGATGATCAGGTGGGCGTTGCGAGGGGGGGTCACATTCAGTCCTTGAGTGCGCGCAGGCGAACAAGATTCCCATACACATTGGAAGAACACCATAGAACCTGTGGGAGCGGGCTTGCTCGCGAAAGCGTTGTATCAGGCAACATTGATGACGACTGACAAGGCCCCTTCGCGAGCAAGCCCTCTCCCACAGGGGAACTTCGGTGTAGACGGGAATGAGGCGGGCACAAAAAACCGGCCGAAGCCGGTTTTTCTAAACGATCATTGCATCCACGGTGGTGGCGGTGGTTCCTCTGACTTGCCCTTCGGCTCATCATCGGCTGCCCGAATCGCTTGCTTGCGCTCTTCGTCCAGCCGCGCCGCTTCGATCTCACGCAGCACCCCGCCGACGTCGGCCAGATCCTGCGGATCGTCGAACTCGCCGGTCAGCACGCTGCCCGGGTGCAAGATGCCGGCTTCGTACAGCGCCCACATTTCCTTGGCGTACCTGGTCTTCTTCAACTCCGGCGCAAAACGGCCGAAGTACGAAGCCATGTTGCCAACGTCACGTTCGAGCATGCTGAACGCGTGGTTGTTGCCCGCCGCGTCCACCGCTTGCGGCAGGTCGATGATGACCGGGCCGGTCGGTGTCAGCAGCACGTTGAACTCGGAGAGGTCACCGTGCACCAGACCGGTACACAACATCAGCACGATCTGCGAAATCAGGAACGCGTGATACTCGCGGGCCTGATCAGGCTCCAGCACGACGTCATTCAGACGCGGCGCGGCCTCGCCGAATTCGTCGGCCACCAGTTCCATCAACAGCACGCCATCGAGGAAGTCGTACGGCTTGGGCACTCGCACCCCGGCACCGGCCAGACGGAACAGTGCCGCCACCTCGGCGTTCTGCCAGGCATCCTCGGTCTCTTTGCGACCGAACTTGGAGCCTTTTGCCATGGCGCGAGCCTGTCGGCTATTGCGCACCTTGCGGCCTTCCTGATACTCGGCCGCCTGGCGGAAACTGCGTTTGTTCGCCTCCTTGTAGACCTTGGCGCAACGTAACTGATTGCCACAGCGCACCACATAAACAGCTGCTTCTTTACCACTCATCAGTGGGCGCAGCACTTCGTCGACCAGACCGTCCTCGATCAGGGGTTCAATGCGTTTTGGAGTCTTCATCAGCTTTTATTGTGGGTCCTTTATTACCAAACACGCGAATGTCACTCGTTATACGGCAATCCTCGCATCTCGGGGAGGGGTTGCCGACCTGTGAACGTTGAAGATGCACACACTGTGCCGGAAAATCGACCGCTGCGAATCATAGCGGAGCCGGTCATGAATGTTGGCAAATGGCGTTGAGGGCATTTGCGACAGAATCTGACATGACGCCATTCCCACAGTGAAATGGGCGTCAACGCTCGATAATAGCCGTAACCCCTTGTCCACCCGCCGCACAAATCGAAATCAGCCCCCGGCCCTTCCCAGCCGCGTCCAGCAACTTCGCCAAATTCGCGACAATCCGCCCACCTGTCGCAGCAAACGGGTGCCCGGCCGCCAACGAACTGCCCTTCACATTGAGACGGCTGCGGTCTATCGAGCCCAACGGCGCATCGAGCCCCAAACGGGTTTTGCAGTACTCGGGATCTTCCCAGGCCTTTAGCGTGCACAACACCTGCGCGGCGAACGCTTCATGAATCTCGTAATAGTCGAAATCCTGCAGGGTCAGGCCGTTACGCGCCAGCAACCGTGGCACCGCATACACCGGCGCCATCAACAGGCCCTCGGCGCCGTTGACGAAATCCACCGCCGCCGCCTCGCCATCGCGCAGGTAGGCCAGGATTGGCAAACCACGTTCCTTCGCCCATTCCTCACTGCCCAGCAAGACCACAGAGGCTCCATCGGTCAGCGGTGTGGAGTTGCCCGCCGTCAGCGTGCCTTTGGCGCTTTTTTCGAAGGCCGGTTTCAGCGAGGCGAGTTTTTCCAGGGTCAGGTCCGGGCGCAGATTGTTGTCGCGAGTCAGGCCAAGGAACGGCGTCATCAGGTCGTTGTGCCAGCCTTCGCTGTAGGACGCGGCGAGCTTGTGATGACTTTCAAGCGCCAGTTGATCCTGATCTTCGCGAGCAATGTTCCAGGTCTGCGCCATCAATTCGCAGTGTTGGCCCATCGACAGGCCGGTGCGCGGTTCGCCATTGCGCGGAAACTCCGGGATCAGATGGTTGGGCCGCAGTTGCAGGAAAGCCTTGAGTTTGTCACCCGTGGTTTTGGCGCGATTGGCTTGCAGGAGGATTTTGCGCAGGCCTTCGTTGACGCTGATCGGCGCATCCGAGGTGGTGTCGACACCGCCGGCGATGCCGCAATCGATCTGCCCGAGGGCGATTTTGTTGGCCACCAGCAACGCGGCCTCAAGGCCCGTGCCGCAGGCTTGCTGGATGTCATAGGCAGGCGTAGCCGGCGAAAGACGTGAGCCGAGTACGCATTCGCGGGTCAGGTTCATATCCCGTGACAATTTAAGCACCGCGCCTGCCACCACCTCGCCCATGCGCTGGCCGTGCAGGTTGTAGCGCTCGATCAGGCCTTCGAGGGCAGCGGTGAGCATCGCCTGATTGCTGGCCGTGGCGTACGGGGCGTTGGAACGGGCGAAAGGGATACGGTTACCGCCGATGATCGCGACGCGGCGCAACTGACTCATGAAAACCTCCTTATTGAATATCCTGATTCACCTGGAACCTTGTGGGAGCCGGCAACAAAACAGCCTGGGCAAACTACTCTGCTGTTCTAGCGTAGGCCTTATTGCCTGGATCGAACGATTGATTGCCGTGGGTAGTCCACACTTTGAACCCCAACTTCTGGAGAGCGTTCCATGTCTGACCGCTATATCGACTTCGCCAATTCGTCCATCGGCCATCGTCTGGTCGGGGCTCTGGGCCTGCCGTCGCCGGTGCGGCTGGAACGCTGGCAGGGCGGCCGCCTGCGGCCGGTGGACGGTGCACTGCTGATCGGGGGCGGGCCGTTGACTGAGCGCGTCAATGCGTTCGCCAACCGCCTGACCGATGCGATCTACAGCTATGGCACCGAACCGTCGATGGCCACCGCGTGGATTCCCGGCCATGGCCCGAAAATCAAGGCCGTGGTGTTCGACGCCAGTCATTTGCAGCACACCGACCACCTCAAGCAACTGCGCGAGTTTTTCCAGCCGTTGATGAAAAATCTTGAGCACAGCGCCCATCTGGTGATGCTTGGCCGAGCGCCGGAAACCCTGGAAGATCCGTTCGCCGCCAGCGCCCAACGGGCACTCGAAGGGTTTTCCCGCTCGCTGGCCAAAGAGCTGCGCAGCGGCGGCACGCTGCAGTTGATCTATGTTGGCGAAGGGGCCGAAGATCAACTGGAAGGTCCGCTGCGGTTTTTCCTTTCGCCGAAAAGTGCGTTCGTGTCCGGGCAGGTGATTCGCCTGACCGCCTGTGCGACACCGGTCACCGACTGGACACGGCCACTGGCTGGACGCAAAGCCTTGGTGACAGGTGCTGCGCGAGGCATTGGCGCCTCCATCGCCGAAACCCTGGCCCGCGACGGTGCTGACGTCATCCTGCTTGACGTGCCGCCGGCCAAGACTGATCTCGACGCCCTCGCCGCGCGCCTTGGCGGGCGCAGCATTACCCTCGACATCTGCGCCGAAGACGCTGGCGCACAACTGATCGAACAGCTACCCGACGGCCTCGACATTCTGGTGCACAACGCCGGGATCACCCGTGACAAAACTCTGGCCAACATGACCCCGGAATTCTGGGACGCCGTGCTGGCGGTCAACCTCAACGCGCCACAAGTGCTAACCAAGGCTCTGCTCGACAGCGGCACTGTGCACGACAACGCGCGAATCGTTTTGCTCGCCTCGATCAGCGGTATCGCCGGCAACCGTGGGCAAACCAACTACGCCGCGAGCAAGGCCGGATTGATCGGTCTGGCGCAAGCCTGGGCGCCGACGCTGCTGGAACGTGGCATCAGCATCAACGCCGTGGCGCCGGGGTTCATCGAAACCCAGATGACTGCCCACATCCCGTTTGGCCTGCGTGAAGCCGGGCGCCGCATGAGCTCGCTGGGCCAGGGCGGCTTGCCGCAGGACGTCGCCGAGGCGGTGGCGTGGCTGGCGCAACCGGGTACCGGCGCGTTCACCGGGCAGGCGTTGCGGGTCTGTGGACAAAGTGTTCTGGGGGCTTAGGCATGAGCATCGAATGGCACACACTGGACCGTGAACCGAGCCTTCCCGGGCTGTATGCGCGGGCAGCGACGCGACGCAAGATCACCGGCACGCAATTACCCGACAGCGGTTTGCGTTGCTTCGTTGATGTCGATGGCCAACGGCTGGCCGCCTACCGCAAGGTCTGCGGTTTTGCCGACGACGGTCTGTTGCCGCCAACGTATCCACACATCCTCGCCTTCGCGTTGCAGATGCAATTGCTCACGGCCAAGGACTTCCCGTTTCCGCTGCTGGGGCTGATTCATTTGCGCAACCGCATTCGTGTGTTGCGGCCGATGGGCGGGATCAGTCGCGCACAAATCAGCGTGCGGGTGCACAATCTGCAACCGCATCCCAAAGGCGCGACGTTCGATGTGTTGACCACGCTGGATGATCAACTCGGGCCGTTGTGGGAAGCCGAAAGCCAGATGCTCTGTCGCGGCGTTAAGCTCGATGGCGAACCGCTGGAGCAGCACTGGGAGCCTTCGCAATCGCTGGTGGAGGTGGCGAAGTGGAAAGCCCCGGCAGACATCGGCCGGCAATATGCCAAGGTCTCGGGCGACTACAACCCGATCCACTTGAGTGCGCCCAGCGCCAAGCTGTTCGGTTTCCCTACCGCTATCGCCCATGGCTTGTGGAACAAGGCGCGCACGCTCGCGGCGCTGGCCGATCACTTGCCCAAGGCCAACCTTGAAATCACCGTGTACTTTCGCAAACCGGTGCGACTGCCCAGCGAGGTCACACTGCTCGCCACAGCAGCGGGCTCCAGCGGAGAGTTGCAGTTGGTCGGCACGCAGAATCTGGAGCATATGGTTGGGCGCTGGCAGCCGATGGGGTGACCTCATGCGCCGGGGAACACCCATAAATTGTATATATATAACTTAAGTTTTCTTCCGGCTTTTGCCCTGACTCGAAGAACACCAAGCCTTGATTTTCAAGGCTTTTTTTTGCGCGCTTATCGCTTGGGTATTAGTCCTTAGGCACTGCGAACAGCCTATATATAAAGGCGTTAATACCATCTAGAGAATGGCGTGAATCAGCGCCCGGATCGAGATTGGCACCACGGACGAGGCATTGCCAGCGACAGACCGGCAAGCCATCGAAGACAACGAACGTTGTACCAGGTGCAAGGAATCTCAATCATGAAAACTCAAGACGTGTGGTGCAAATCAGCAATTGCTCTGGCATTGATCCTCTCCCTTGGTCTCGCTGGCTGCAGCAGCGGCGGTGGCGGCCATCACAGCAGCTCCGGCAGTTCTTCGCCAGACAGTTCAACCGCCGGCACTGGCGGGACTGGTAGCAGCGGTGGCAGCGGTGATACCGCTGGCACAGGTGGAACCGGTGGTACTGGCGGCACGGGCGGCACCGATCCGACCAACCCAACCAATCCGACTGACCCAACCGATCCAACCAATCCGCCCGCCGCACGACTGGTGACCACCACCCTCGTACAGGATGTCGGCACAACCGTCAGTGGCCTGGGCGATGGCGTCGGCCAGATTGGCGACTCTTTGAGCACCGTTCCTGTGGTCGGTGGCGTCGTGCAGAGCGCGGCAAGAACCGCCGGCAATGTGGTCACGACCCTGGGTGACGGCGTCACCAACGGCATCGGCAAACTCGCCACCGACCCTAACGGCCTGACCACCACCGTGGCTTCGGTCGGTGGCGTGGTGCAGGATGTCGGCGACGGCGTGTCCGACCTCAGTGGCAAACTGGCGACCGCGACCAGCAGCGTTCCAGTGGTCGGTGGCGTGGTCACCAAAGTCGCACCGGTGCTCGACGGTGTCGGCCAGAAAGTCACCATGCTCGGCGATACCCTCAACACCACCCTCAGCAACGGCCCGACCAGCCAACTGACCAATAAACTCGGCAGCAGTCTGGTACCAGTGATCGCCATGGTCGAAAGCACCACCGACAAAGTCGGCGATGCCACCGGCCTGGGTGACCCACTCCAAGGCGTGATCCAGAAAGTCGGCAGCACCGTTGACGGTGTCGGCGACAAGGTGACTGGCGCCGGCAATGGCAATGCGCTGAGCAACACCCTCGGCGGCGCTTTGAGCAACGCAGGCACCGCTACCGGCAAGGCTGGCGGCCTGGTGTCCAACGGCACCGGCTCCAGTGGCGGCGTGGGCGGTGGCCTTGGCGGTCTCGGTGGTGGCCTGGGCGGTACTGGCCTGCTGCAAACGGTCGGCGGCGCCGTCGTCAACGTGGGCACAGGCTTGAACGCCGGCAGCACCAATGGCGCGGTCAGTGCCGGTGGCGTGACGGCGGGCGGGCTGGGCAATGCTGTCGCCTCGCTGAACACTGTCCTCGGTGGCTCGGGTAGCCCGATCACCTCCACAACCGCGCCGTTGGCCGCGCTCGGCAACAATGTCGGCGGCGCACTCAACCCGGTCACCAGCGCAGTCACCGGCCTGACGCAACAGGTGGGCGCCGCCACGGGTCTGGGCAGTCCTGTGGCCAGCCTCACCGGCCAAGCCGGCAGCGCGGTGAGCAATCTCGGCGGTGCGATTGCCGCCACTAATAACCCGGTCACTACCGCTGTCGGGGGCCTGGTCAGCAACGTCGGCGGTGTCGTCACTGCCGCTGGCGGTCTGGTCAACGGAGGCACCGCCAGCGGCGGCACCACCGGTGGTCTGGGCGGTGTTCTGGGTGGCCTGACCGGCGCTCTGGGTGGTAACAAACACTAAATTGCACCTGGCCGATTCGACGGCCGCACCTACAGCGCCTACTCTTGGTTGAGGGCGGAAGATTCCTACGAGTCTTCCGCTTCTTTCTTAGGAGAACATCAGCCCTGCGCTGTGATCTGACCACGGAGTGTCCTATGCGCTTTATGGCATCCCTGCTGTTCCTCAGTCTCAGTTCCGCCGCCCTCGCCGACACCCTCCCCAGCTTCCTCAATAGCAACGAAACCATTCGCAACCTGCCCGTACCCAATCTACCGGCGGACGCCTATCGCCCGACGGCTACGCCGCTGCAAGTGCCTGACCCCGGCGCAGCCGCCGCACAGCCATTGATGATGCAGACCAAAGTCAATCTCAAGACCGTGCAGATCGAAGGCGGCACGATCTATCCGCTCAACGAATTGGCCGACATCTACAAACCGCTGATCGGTCACCAGAGCAGCCTCGCCGACCTGATCGAAGCCACGCGCAACATCACCCGGCGCTACCAGCAGGATGGGTATCTGCTGTCCTACGCGTTCCTGCCGCAACAAAGTTTCGACGACGGCGTGGCGCGCGTTGTGTTGGTCGAAGGCTATGTTCGCGACATACAAATGCAGGGCGACGTCGGCCGGGTCAAAGGCCTGCTCGACAAACTGGCGGCGAAAATCCAGGCCGAACGGCCACTGACCCGCAAGACTTTCGAGCGCTACACCACGCTGATGACGCGCATTCCCGGCGTCACCATTCAGGCCCAGGTGCCGCCACCCGGCACCACCGATGGTGCCACGACGCTGGTCGCCCAGGCCAGCCGCAAACCGTTCACCAGCACGCTCAGCACCACCGAAGATAACCGCAACGGCACGCAGGCCCTGCTCGGCGTCAGCAGCAACTCGCAAACGTCCATGGGCGAACAACTGACCCTCAGCGGTCTGTTCCCACCGGGTGACGACCACGAGCATTACTATCGCCTGGACTACAACCAGTTCCTCGACAGCGAGGGTACGCAACTCGCCCTGTCCGCCTCACGCTACCGTGCCGACCCCGGCACCAACGTGTTGCTCGACAATGGCCTGCAACTCAAACCGCACCGTGAGAATGATCGCTACTCGATCGGTTTCACCCTGCCGCTGATTGCAGCGCCCAACGAACTGCTGACCGCCGGCTCGCGGCTCTACGCGGTCAACGACAAGACCCGCTATAAAGTGATCGGCTACCCGCTGAGCGTCGAGGAGCGCACCGACATCCGCGCCCTCGCCTTCGAAAGCGACTGGCGCAAGGCCGATGCCCGGCAACTGCGCATCCTCAGCGGCGGCCTGTATCAAGGGCTGGACAGCATGGGGGCGAAAACCAACAACAGCGCGCTGGACCTCAATTTCTTGCGTCTGCGCCTGTCCGGGGTGCAAAGCGACAAGTTCCTCGACAACTGGCAAGGCGTGCTCTCGGCCGCGTTGTACTGGAGCGACGACACCTTGCCCGACAGCGAACGCGCGGTATTTGGCGGGCAGAATTTCGGTCGCGGCTACCCCGACGATCAGGCGTCCGGCGACAAGGGCTGGGGGGTGGCGTACGAGGTCAACTACAGTTTCAACCGCGACGGCAACTGGCTGCGCATCCTGCAACCCTACGTGGTGCTCGATCGCTCGCGCAGTTGGTTCAATAAACTGCCGGTGCAGGCCAACAATCTGTCGTCGGCGGCAGTCGGGCTGAGGTTCGGCGATGCCAAGTACTACAACATTTCGCTGGAGGCAGCGAAGGCAATGTCGGATGAAGCACTGGACACGTTCAACCGCCGGGCACGGTACAGCATCAGTTTCAGTTATCAGTTATAGAACCGGCTGGCGCCTGTCAGAACGCTTGCTCGCGAAGAACGATGACGCGGCGAGCCTGTTGAATACTGTCAGCCGCCGCCACCCGTTCCACTGCTGACCTTGCCACCCTGCTCCTGATCGAAAAACGGCGGGATTTCATGCTGGTAGCTTTTCAGCCAACGCTGCATCACCAGTTCGCGCTCAGTCGGCGTCTGGGTCTGAGGTATGGGCGAGGCCACTTTGTTGCGGCTTTGCAGCAGCAGCCAGCCTTCGGTTTCCTGTTGCTGGGCCGAGGCCGGGCCGGCGTCGATGGCGTGACTGGTGAGCGGCAGGGCCAGCAAGCCCAGGCAAACAATGATGGCTTTCATCGCGGGTCTCCTTATTTGAGCATCGCCGTAACGGCGGCGGGAGATGGGCTCGGCACTTTGAGTTTTTCCGCGCGGCTCTGTGCTTCGCTGAACTGTGCGGGGCTCAGGCCGAGGCGGCTGACCAGTTCGGCGGCGCGGTTCCAGTCATCCTGATACAGCAACAGCGTGACCAGATTCAGTGCGGCCAATTGATCGCTCTGCTTGAGTTCCATGGCGGTGAGGAATTCAAAACGCGCATCTTCGATACGCAATTGATTGAGGTAGACCACCCCCAGATCGTTGCGGATTTTTTCGTCGGTCGGGGCCAGGCGTGCGGCGCGTTGCAGGTGCGCCTGCGCCTGGCCGTAGTCGGACTTCGCGGCCGCGAGTTGTCCCAGACCATGTTCGGCTTCGGCCGCCAGGCAGGTGCCGAGCAAGCTGCGATACAACGGTTGGGCCTCGCTGCGACCGAGCAAGCGGTAAACCCTGGCCTTGCGCAGACGCACATCGGCGAGGTTGTCCGGCAGGCTTTGCAGGTTGGCCAGACTGGCGTGGAGCTTGCCTTCGTTGGCCATGTCGTCGGCCAGGTTCAGCGACAGTTGCTGATCGGAACTCAACTTGCCGCAACTGGCGCTGCTGGTCAGCGCCTCCCAGGGGTTTTGCCCGGTGTTGGCACAGCCACCGAGCAACAACAGGCAAACACCAGCCATCATTGCTTTCATCACCACTCCTTCATGCCCCCAATGCCTTGGCCAGGGCGGTGAAGCCCGGGCCGGCCAGGACGATCAATAATGCAGGGAAGAGAAACAGCATCATCACGACGGACATTTTTGCCGACATCTTCGAAATGTATTCCTGCAGGCGCGTGAGGCGCCGGTCATCGAGCAGTTGCTTGAGCGACAACAGCGATTTCATCGCCCCACCGCCCTGATGCAGCAACTGCTGGAGAATCACGCAGGTGTCGGTGAACTCATCCACCGCCAACAGTTGCGTGGCCTTGTTCAGTTCTTCGCCCAGTTCAAGGCCCGAGTCGACCCGGGCCAGCACCAGGCGCAACTCATGAGTCAGCACGGGGAGCAACGCTTGGCCTTCATGGCTCAGCACACGCAGTGCCTGCTCCACGGCCATGCCGGACTCGAAGAGGATGCGCAGCAACGGAATAAACGTGCCGATCTCACTGGCCAGTTGTTTCTGTCGCTGGGCAACGGCCATCACCAGCAACCGCTTGGGCAGCAGGTAGCCGACGCCGAGGGCGAACAACGGCGCGATCCATTGTTTTTCCACGGTGGGGAAAAACACCGATTGCAACAGCACTGCCAGGGCCAGCATCAACAACGGCGCACCGATCTGACATGCAGCGAACAGCGAACGCTGGCGTGCGCTGCGCCAGCCGAGACGGCTGAGCAGGGTTTGCGTTTCGTTGTCGAGCTTGACGCTGTGCTGCCCGACCTTGCTCTCGCCGAGCGACTGCAACAGGTTGCCGAGGCGGTTTTCGCGAATCAGGTCGCCGTCCAGTCGCCGGATGATTTGCCGCGCGCGGCGACGCTGCTCCAGCAGATGGGCGATCAGTAACACGGCGGCGCCGAGCAACAACAAGGCGCTGATCATCAGAGGCGTCGTCATAGGCTGCGCAACATCCGCCAGAGCAACAGACTGCCAATCACCTGCATGCCGAACGCCGTGGCGAGCATTCGCTGCCCGGACGGGTCGTGCCACATGGCGACCAGATAAACCGGATTGGCCATCAGGAAATACCCGGCCATGGCAATCGGCAACAATCCCAGCACCCACGCGGTGAGGCGGGTTTCACCGGTCATGGCGCGTAATTGGCGCGCAGCCTGATCGCGTTCGCGGATCATCTTGATCAGGTTTTCCAGCAACTCACTGGCATTGCCGCCGTAGCGATGATTGACCTTGAGGCCAAGGGCGAACAGACGAAACTCGTCTCGCTCGTAGAGTTCGGCCAGATCCGACACCGCGTCCGGCAAACTCACCCCCAACTGGACGTTGCGCTGCACCCGGTCCATGGCGTTTTTCAGCGGTTCTTCGCTGGCCTCGATGCCACCGAGCACCGCGTCGGCCAGCGTGCGACCCGACTTCAGGCTGCGCACGGTGTAATCGAGCAGTTGCGGCAGTTGCTCGATCATCCGCCGCAAGCGCCGTTGGTAGCGCCAACTGACGTACAACCGCACGGCCACTGGCGGCAACACCACCATCACCAGTACGCCGATCCATCCGGCGAGCGCCAGACCCAGCACGATGGCGAACATCCAGAGCAAGACCCATGCACCAAGACGTTCGGTCGGCCGCCCCAGGCCCGCGCGCAAGAAGGCCCGTTCAAGGCCAGCCCAACGCGTTGGGGGGGCGTTTTCATGCGGCAGTCCCTCATTCAATCGCTCCATCACACGAGTGGCACCGCTCAGACGCCATGCCTTATAGAACAGACGCATGGATTGCCCGAACAACGCCAGACTGAGCAAGTACAGCAGCAGCGGTTTAAGCATGCCGTGGCCCTCAGTGCGCGAGCGTCGATTCGTGGCGCAGCTTGTCGCCGGCCGGGTTGACCGCCTCACGCAGAAAACCGACGCCTGTGCGCCGGTCGAGGCGGAACAAGGTGTTGGTGACATAGACGTCCTCGCGCACGCCCACCACTTCCACCACTTCGCTGACGCAGCGCCGACCATCGGGCAGGCGCGTCAGTTGAATCACCACATCCAGCGCGGCGCAGATCATCTGGCGCAGGGTGCGCTCGGCGATGGCGCGGCCGGTCAGGCCCACCAGGGTTTCCAGGCGCAGCAAGGCATCCTGGGCATTGTTGGCGTGCACGGTACTCATGGAGCCGTCGTGACCGGTGTTCATCGCCGTCAGTACATCAACCACTTCGACGCCTCGGATCTCGCCCAGGATGATCCGGTCGGGACGCATCCGCAGGGCGTTGCGGATCAGGTCGCTGGCCTTGACCTCGCCATGGCCCTCGGCATTCGGTGGCCGGGTTTCCAGACGCACGACATGCGGGTGGCCAAGTTGTAATTCGGCGACATCTTCAATGGTCACGAGGCGTTCGCTGGGGTTGATCAACTGGCTGAGAATGTTCAGTAGCGTGGTTTTGCCCGTACCGGTGCCGCCGCTGATGAGAATGTTGCAGCGCTTGCCCACCGCCTCCTGAATGAAATCGTAGATCGCCTGATCGATGGTTTGCATGGCCATCAGGTCAGTGCTTTTGAGCATGTCCTTGCGAAATTTGCGGATCGACAGGCACGGGCCGTCGAGGGCAATCGGCGGGATGATGGCGTTGACCCGGCTGCCATCGGGCAGGCGCGCATCGACCATCGGTGACGACTCGTCCAGACGCCGACCGAGCGGCGCCAGGATGCGCTGCATCACGCGTTCGACGTGGTGGGCATCGATGAAACGCAGGTCACTGAGGTGCAGCAGGCCATCGCGTTCGATAAACACTTTGTGCGGGCCGTTGACCAGAATCTCCGTCACCGAACTGTCGCGCAGCAGCACTTCGAGCGGGCCGAAGCCGGTCAGTTCATCAACGATTTCTTCGGCCAGACGCTCCATTTCATAACGGGAAATCGCCAGGTGCAGGCGTGCGATGTATTCGGCGACTTTGTCGATGACGAATTGCGCCAGCACCTGCCGCGAGCCCTCCAGCAGGTTTTTCCCGGACTCTTCGATGGCGTCGATGATGTAGCGGTGCAGCACCAGTTTCAGGCCATCGTGATCGGTATTACCGGTCGCCTGGCGCTGTGGGCCGCCGAACAATTGCTCGCCGTTCATGAGGTGCCTCGCAAGCGGTCGAACCAGGTGACCTTCGGTTTGGCCAGGCCTTCAGAGCGTTTGGCCAGGCACTCACCGAGGGTGCGCAGGCTTTGGCTGAGGGCTTCACGCGGCGCCAGTTCGAACAGGGTCACGCCTTGATTTTTGGCGTTCAGGCGCAGTTCCGGGCTGTAGGCGAGCACGGCGATCACTTCCAGGCCGAAGGTTTTGCCCAGTGCCTCTGAGTCGGGCGCAACGTTGCGCAGGTAGCGATCCACCAGCAAGCGGCCGTGGTCGAGTTTCACGCCTTTCTCGCGCCACTGGTTCAGCACCGCCAGATTGCGCCGGCAGTCGAGCACGTTCTGGTCGGTGTACCACAGCAACTTGTCGCAATGGCTGACAAAGGTGCGCAGCGCTTCGCTGTCAGGCTGGCCGGTGAGGTTGACCACGATGTGCTGGAAGTGTTGGCGCAAGGCGCTGAGCAACATGTACAGCTCCGCAGTGCTGGTGCGCTCCAGCGGCTCATCGGCAGGGGCATAGGCGAGAATGCGCAGACCGGCTTCGGTGCTGGTGAAGGCGCTGTCGATCAGGGTCGCGTCGAGGCGTCGCAAGTGGCGCAACGCATCGCCGAAATGGAAGGAACTCTCCAGCCCCAGCAAGGCCAGACTGTCACCGTGGGGCAGCCCCAGATCCAGCAACAGGGTTTGTTGACCACTCTTGTGCACCACCAGCGCCATATGGTTGGCCAGCAGTGCGCCGTCCGCATCGCTTTGCACACCGTAGAGCACCGTCAGCCCACCCAACGGGGTGTTCGGCGTCACCGCCGGCAGACGTTTACTCAGGCGCCGCACCAGCCCGGCGACTTCGCTGGAACGTGAGCCGTAGGCAACAAAGTCTCGCGCGCCGGCCCGCATGGCATTGAGTACAAGCTGATTGTCCATGCCGTCACCGAGGGCGACGATGGCGAGCATCGGTTTGGCTTCCAGAACGCCTTCGATCAACGCGCTCTGGGCCACCAGATGTTCGGGGTCGAGCCCGACGAAGACGAGGCTGGCGCAGGTGACGTCGACCAGCGCCAGCAGTTCATCAAGACTGCCGCCACCGGCACTGACCACCTGCCCCAGCGGTGCTAGCGCGCCTTGCAGCCACTCAAGATCGGTGTCGTTACGGGTGATGGCGAGGAAGGTCTGATTCAGGCTCTGGCTCATTGCGATAATCCGCTGCGTTTATCGAAGTTGCCGTTTTCAAGGAAGTACAGGCGATACCAGTTGGGGTCGTAGTTGCGCAGTTTTTCCCCGGGCAGCGAAGGCAGTGGTGCATTGACCGCCAGGGGTTGAACCAGGTGCGGGGTGACGATCATCAGCAGTTCACGCTCCTCGCGGTTGATCGATGAATTGCGGAAAAACGCGCCGATCACCGGAATGTCACCCAGCCCTGGAAATTTGCTCACCTGGGAAGCATTTTGCGTGCTGATCAAGCCGCTGATCACGAAGCTCTCGCCGTCGGCCAGCGAGATGCTGGTATCGGTGCGGCGGATAGTGAAGGCCGGCACCGTGGTGCCGCCGATGGTCACGCCATTGTTGTAGTCCAGTTCACTGACTTCCGGGGCGACCTTGAGCGCGATGCGGTCACGGCTGACCACGGTCGGGGTCAGCGTCAGACGGATGCCGAATTCCTTGTATTCGATGGAATAGCTGTTGCTGTTGGCACTGGGCACCGGGATCGGGATTTCGCCGCCGGCCAGAAAACTCGCGCTCTGACCGCTCAACGCCACCAGGCTGGGTCGCGCCAGGGTGTAGGCGAAACCGCTGCCCTCCAATGCATTGACGATGCCGAGAAATTTACTGCTGCCGCCGCCCCAGACAATGTTGAACATGTCGTTGGCCAAGGGAATGTTCGGCGCAGTGATCGGCACCGTACCCGGCCTGACTCCGGTGCCGGGCACCGTGCCCGGAGTGCCGAACAGGAAGTTGTTCGAACCCTTGCCGTAAATCGAAGTGCCGGCCTCTTTGAGTTTGGTACGGCTGACTTCAACAAAACGTATGTCGGTCTGCACCTGCGAGGGCAAGGTCGGATCATCCGTGGCCGGCAGGGAAACGGTCTTCATCGCTGCACTGGCCTTACCTTGCACGAACACCATGCTTTGCCGTGGAGCACTGGCGCAGGCCGTCCAGATCATCAGCGTGGTTGCGCCGGGCCCAACGCCTGTGAGCAACACGGCCTTATCGCCGGTGGCACGCACGTCGGCGATTTTCGGATCGCCTACAGCGACCCGCGTGATCGCCACCGGCGATTGCAACGCCTGCTGCAAACCTTCGCCGACTTCCAGCACCGAGGGCAATGGCCCCAGCGCGGCGCAATTGCCGGTGGCGGCGACGGCGCTGCCGATCGAGGTGACACTCAGCAGCGAGGCCCAGAGCAAACCGTTGAACAGAGGCGTAAAGCGTATGCGCATGTAAAGGCGTCCTTGCTCGATTCAGGGTGTGGTTTGGGCGGTTTCAGCACCGCGGATGACTTCAACGGTGGGTTTGCGTGGGCCGGGCTGGCCGGCCACGGCCATGGGTTTGGGCGGCGGGGCCTGGGACAGTTGACTGAACTCGATCAGTTCGCGGCGAGGCGTGTCGAGCTGGGTAGCGACATTGTTTTCGCCCGCCCAGTATTTCGCCAGTTGCTGCTCATCGGCGCTGCGCACGGCCAGGCGCAAGACACCAGCGCTGGACGCCAGCATCAAGCGGCTGGCCAGCGTCTCTGGCACGGCCAGCAGCACGCTGCGGGCGGCCAGGCGCTGTTGTTCCTGTTTGAGTCGCTCCTCATCACTGCGTGCGGGATCTGCAGGCTGGCCGTCGTTGGTCAGGCCCAACTGGTTGCCGACGCCGAGCACACGCACCGCCGACACCACTTGTTGTGCCGAGGGCTGTGGATTGTTTTCGTCCTTGCGCAGAAACAGCAGCACGTCGACGTAATCGCCGGGGGCCAATTGCCCGCCGGCGTTGATGACTTCGTCCACCGCCACCGCCACCGCCCGTTCGCCGGGGCGGATCATGCGGGCCAGTGAGCTGCCGGATTCGAAGCTTTCGTCACTCAGCCAACTGCCGGCGCTCAAGTGCCGCCAAGGCGCACGGCCGATGACTTGATTGACATTGCCCAGGCTGCCGGCAGGCGCAGTGCGCAGTTTTTCCACGGCTACGTCGGCGGCGGTGATGTTCACGAACGGCGGGATGTCTCGCAGCAGTACGACGACGGGCTGACGCATCGGGTCTTCCACAGGTTCGGTTTTGACGGCTGACGGCACCACAGGCTCAGTGGCGGGGGTAGCGACCGGTTCAGCGACCGGTGCCCGGCTCAAGGTAAGCCCCCAATATCCGGCAATGATGGCCCCCGCCAGTAACAACCCGGCCAGACCCAGAGTGACGCGACTGTTCATGACGGCTCTCCCTTTCCCGCATCGCTTTGTCTCTCATGCAATGTCCCGTGAATTCCAACGAGATAACTTCGCAATCAGGCAGCTATGAACAAGTAACTATTTCGCTATTTAACCGTAGCGCAGGCAGAACAAAACGCCATTACGAAGTGGGAAATATCCAGCAAAAGTAGAGGTCTAAGGCGCCAAATGTGGTTTTCTGCCGTTAAACGGCGCCCTACTACTTAGGTGTTAATCCGTTCTTACAGTTGAAGGGGTGGCAATTGCCAACAATGCTGAGGGTGGCACAGGGAAATCATGTTGCGAACGCGCAACACCTGGTGTGCCCCAAGGAGAATGCTTATGTCGTATTCCAAGGTTGCTCAAAAAATCAAATCTCATCTCGCCCTCTACAAAGGCTTGGGCAAAGACACTGAAGGCGCGTCCGCCATCGAGTACGCGCTGGTCGTCGGCCTGGTGGCGCTGGTGATTGCCGCATTCGGGACGGGCATAGGGACTCAAGTCACGGCGATTCTGACCTCTATCCAGACCGCGCTGGGCGGATAACTTGTAAACGCGCCCATTGGGTTCTACCGTCAGCACTCAGTCCATTGCAGGTGTTGCCCATGAACTCTCCATACTCCCCGCGCCAGCAGTTGCTCCTCGTCGACGATGAAGAAGACGCACTGCTGGAGCTGGCAGAGTTGCTGGAGGGTGAAGGCTTCACCTGTCATACCGCCACGTCGGTGAAGCTGGCCCTGCACCATCTGACCCGCCACCCGGATATCGCCCTGGTGATCACTGATCTGCGCATGCCCGAAGAAAGTGGCATGTCGCTGATCAAGCGGCTACGTGAACACACCTCACGCCAGCATCTGCCGGTGATCGTCACGTCCGGGCATGCGGACATGGAGGATGTCAGCGATATGCTGCGCCTGCAGGTGCTGGACCTGTTCCGTAAACCGATCTATCACGTACGGTTGCTGGAAACCCTGGACAACCTGTTTCCCAAGTCCAAAGCCCACATCGTTTGAGGTAGCTGACCCCGCATAACACCGGGGTCAGAGGGGATCAATGCGCAGTCACCCGATGACGCATACCCGAATTGCTCGGCGACAACGCCAGCGCCAATTGGGTGCGATTGTGCATGTGTGTCAGGCGCAAGACCTGCGAGACATAGAGCTTGACCGTGTTCTCGGTAATCCCCAGTTCACAGGCAATCTGATAGTTGGTCTGGCCCTTGCCGACCAACCGTGCGACATCGATCTGGCGGGGCGACAACTGATTGAAGATTTCCGGTATCTCCACCCCCTCGCCATCACCCGACGCCTCTTCACTCACCGTCGAAGGCCCGCGGCGTACTTTGTCGAGGTCCTGGTAAAGATCGTCGATCGACTCGGACAGGTATTGCAGCTTTTGATTGAGGTGGCCCAGCTGCAGGGTTTTCTGCCGTTCCCGCAATGCCGCTTCCTGACGCTGCAAACCTTCGAGCAGTTCGTCCAGGTCAATGGGCTTTTGGTAGTAATCGGCAATGCCGGCACGCAAGGCCTTGATCACGTCCTGCTTGTCGGCGCGCCCGGTCAGCATGATGGCCTCGAAGACCCGATGTTTACCCGACAACCGCTGCAGTTCCTGCACCAGTTCAATGCCGTCCATGTCCGGCATGTGCAGGTCGCACAGCACCAGGCCAATGGCGGTGTCCTCGGTGAATTGTTCAATGGCCTGCTTGCTCGACTCGCAAGGCACACATCGGTAGCCACTGCTCTCGATGAATTCGCAGAGTTCCTCGACAATCAGCGGTTGATCGTCGACCACCAGCACCTTTACAACAGATGTAAGCTCGTTCACATGCCACTCCATGCTCGGGCCAAAGGCTGACCGTTCCTGTACTTACAGTACGCTGCCGTACAAACACTGATTTGAAAGTAGACCCACTTTCCGACTATGTACATAGCAGTAGTGGCAAGGCGCGACTAATGGAGCCACAACAAGGTGAGAATTGACCCTGCCAGCACGAACGGTGCAAATGGCAGCTTTTTTGACGCTTCAGGCCTCATATATCGAAGACGTTCTCTAAGCCTTTGACTCATATGCAACCAGAGCCTTGGCGCCAACAGGACCCAGAGTGCACTGGCAAGCGCTGCGCCGATAAACACGCCGAGCAAGTGAGCACCGTCCGTCGCAACGCCAAAGGCTGTCATTAGTTTCACATCGCCTGCGCCAAAACGTTTCAGCGCATAACCGGGAAGGGTGAACGCCAGGGCCAGCAGCACCGCCCAGGCTCCTTGAACCGGTTCGGCGCCGAGCCAAGTGTTGCCGGTCGTCAGTAGATAAACGGTGGCCAACCCTCCAACACCCAAAGTCAGGCCGTTACCGATATGCCGTTGTCGGGCATCCTGCGCCGCGCAAAGTGTCAGCCAGATCAGTAGGACAAAGCTGTGCATGCGGTAAAAAACGTCCCTTTTGGCTGAATGATTCTATGCTGATATTAAGCAGTGAATGTCAGGGTAGACGCACTCATGAAATCCAGCCTCCCCCGCAAGCAAAAAGGCGCTGTCGCCATCGAATTCGCCTTGGTGTTCATCGTGTTCTTCGCCGTGTTTTATGGCTTGGTCAGCTACAGCCTGCCGCTGTTGCTGATGCAGTCGTTCAATGAGTCCACTGCCGAGGCCGTGCGCCGTAGCGTGGCGCTGGATCCGGCCTCTGCCGATTACTCAACCACCGTCATCACCACGGCCCGTACCGAGCTGACCCGCCAATTGGCTTGGCTGCCCGGCGCATTGAATTTCGATGCGGCCACCGACAGCAACATCACCTATGTCGGCGGCGTGCTGACGGTGACGGTCAACTACCCCACCGCCAAGCTCAATCAGGCGCTGCCGTTTCTGGTGCTGCCCGGCATCGGTTCGGTGCCGCGTCTGCCAGTGACATTGAGCGCGTCTTCGAGCCTGCAATTTTGAGTTCCGGTGACAAGCTGTTCGCTCGCCTGCTCAATCGACAACCCGAGACGCCACAGCCTCTGGACAGCCCTGTGGTGCCGAGTGTCGGCCTGCAGCTGTATCTGGACGGCGAAGGCCACGTCAATCATTTGAGCGGCCCCTTGCGCCATGTGCTGGCGCAGCGGATGTCCGGCCCCCAGCCCGCGCATCTGCTGGAGTATGTGTTGCCCTACAGCAGCCTGGCGATAGAAGGTCGCCCCGCCGACTGGCAAGGACAATTGCTCGACCTCGATTTTTTCAGCCAGAACGGTGCACCGCTGCACTTGCGCGGCTGGGTGCAGGCCCAGGGCGATGGCTGGCTTTTGCAGTTGCTGGACATCGGTGACTTGCTGGGTGAGCGGCTTCAGGCGCGCAATCGTGAGCAATGCCAGTGGCTGGCCACGCAGATGCGCGATCAGTTGCGTTTGTGCAGCCTTGCGCGCCTGCCCGATGTGCTTGGCGAACAACTGCAACGCTTGAGCCAGCAGTTGCACATTCCATGTCTGGCAGTGGCCCTGCTCGATGAGCAAGGCCTGGGTTGGCAGATTCATCAGCACTACGCCGCGCCAGATGCACCGCAGATGTGGCATGACCAGCAACGATTGGGGACCGGGCTCGACAGCCTCAACGGTGCGTTACCACAACGCTTGCTGGCCAGCGAACAACCACGCCTGAGTGCGCTGTTCGGTCTCGACGAAAGCTTCGCCGTGCCTTACCGCGATGCCCAAGGTGTGGCGGCGTGGTTGCTTTGCGCAGGCTACAACGCGAAGCAACAGGCGCCGGACCTGAACGATCACGACTGGCTGCTGTTGGCCGCTGCCGTCGCCGCCCCTCTGCTGGAGCGCCTGCGCGAGCATCACCATCACCAGCAACTGGAGCGCCTGGAGATTCTGCAAGCATTGCTCGGTACGGGTTGGTGGGAGATGACCCACGACGGCAGCGAAATACAGTTGGCCCCGGCACTGGCTGCCAGCCTGGGTGTGACGCTTGAACGGTTGCCGATTCAGGAATGGTTCGCCCCTGTGCATCCTGCCGACCGCGATGAGCTGCGCAGTCGCCTGCAAGCCTTGCGGGATGAGGGCGCTCCGCTGGAAGTATGCGTGCGCCTGCAACGCAGCGATCAACCGCAGCCGCTGTGGTATCGCCTGCAAGGTCGCTCTTTGGGCATCGGCGCCGAGCGAAGGCTGGTGGGTTTCATGCTCGACATCAGCGACATCAAGAATCAACAGCAACAGGCCGCCGCCGCCCATGCACGCCTGGACAATCTGATCGCCAGCGCCCCCGCCGTGATCTACGTGCAACGCTACGTCGAGGGGGCGCTGCAACCAACCTTCTTCAGCGCCAGCCTGCAACCCTTGCTGGGCTGGACGCTGACCGACTGTGACGATGGCCGACTGGTGGAACACATACACCCCGAAGACCGTCCTCGCTATTTCGAACGCACGCGGCAGTTGCTGCGCGAAGGCTCGGTGAGCACGCGATATCGGATGCTCGACCGCCAAGGCAACGCACACTGGCTGCTCGACGAAGCCAAACTGCTGCGCGACGACTTGGGCCTGCCGGTCGAGGCCGTGGGTTTATGGCTGGACGTCACCGAAGCGACCCTCGCCGCCGAGCAAATCAAGACCAGCGAAGAGCGCTACCGGATGCTGGTGGAAGATTCCCCAGCGATGATTTGCCGCTATCGCCCGGACTTGACCCTGACCTTCGGCAACCGGCCCTTGGCGACTTATCTGGAATGCACAGCGGAGCAGTTGCCCGGGGTAAATCTGGGCAACTGGATGTCGGACGAACAGCGCCAGGCGTTCGTCCAGCGCCTGGCACAACTGACCCCGCAACTGCCAGTGAGCACCGCCGAGATCAATCTGCGCCTGCCCGGCCGCGAACACGCGTGGTGGGTCTGGTCGGATCGCGGGGTATTCGATGAACACGGGCAACTGATCGAGGTACAAGCCGTGGGTCGCGACAACACCGAGGTGCGCCGCTCGCAACAACAACTGACCCAGAGCGCGAAAATGGCCACCCTCGGCGAAATGGCCACCGGCCTGGCCCACGAGATCAACCAGCCGCTGAATGTGATGCGCATGGCCATCGTCAATGTGCTCAAGCGCTTGAACAATGGCGACGCGCAGATCGACTACCTGACCGACAAGCTCAATCGCATCGACGCCCAGGTTCAAAGGGCAGCGCGGGTGGTGGATCACATGCGCGTGTTCGGGCGCCGCTCGGAAATCGAACAGCATCCGTTCAACCCTCTCGACGCCATTGAAGGCACGTTGTCGCTATTGTCCGAGGGCTTGCGCGGTAAAGGCGTCGAGTTGCGTATCAAAGAGGCCGGTTTTGAAGTCCAGGTGCGCGGTTACGTCGATCAACTTGAGCAGGTGCTGATCAATCTGATGGTCAACGCCCGCGACGCCTTGCTCGGCAAACGCGAGGCTGACCGCGACTTCCAGCCATGGATCGCGGTCTATGCCGAGTGCGATGAGCATGTGGTGCGGCTGTGGGTCGAGGACAACGGTGGCGGTATTGACCCGCGCTTGATTGAACGGATTTTCGAACCGTTTTTCACCACCAAACCGGTCGGCGTCGGCACCGGCCTGGGGTTGTCGGTCAGCTACGGCATCGTCGACAACATGGGCGGACGCCTGAGCGTGCGCAATGGTGACGAGGGCGCGCGGTTTTGTATCGAACTGCCGATGGCCGAGGACGATCAGATCACCAGATAGGCCTTGCCGGTCTGGCCACAGGTCATATTGGCGCCGACATCGACAGCCATCAGGTTGATGCCAAGACTATTTAGCAAGTTGTTGAGCAACGGATCGAGCAGCGGGCTCAACAGGTTGGTGATCAGCGGTTGGAGAATGCTGGCGACATCACTTATCGAACTGGCAACGCCAGTAACGATGGCACCAAACGGGTTACCGCCTTGCGGCTTATAAACAATCAGATTAATACCGGCCAGAGTGCTCGCCAGGCTACCGACAACATTGCTGGAGGGCGTGGCGGACAACGTGCTCGGCGGCAGTTTAAGGTTGGCCGGTATTGGGAAAGGTGTAGTGCTGGAATAAAGCAGATCTTGAGTACTGCCCGCCACGCTGGTGCTGGCCATGATCGCGATGCCGCCGGCGCCATACTGAACATGGGTGCTGGCATCACAACTGCCGATCCCCAGAATCTTGTGGCAGGTCACAATGCCGAGGTCGATCAACGGCAAAGGCGTAACCGTGGGTTCGGCGGCCGATGAAAAGGCATTGGTCGGATCGATTTTGCCGACCTTGAGATCAGCAATAGACGTGGTGGTATGAGCCGTCAGGCTCTTGGTGCCGCTGGTGCCGGTTGGGCATGTGTAGTCAGTGACGTAGCTGGTGGCGCCACCGGCATCCAGGCTGATATCGATTTGGGGCGACGGCAACAATTTCGGATCCAGTTGCTGACAACCGGCACCCAGCAGGCAAGCGGCCGAGTTGAGCGTAGCGACCAGGTTCAGACTCAGCAGTGAATTGAGAGTCGGGGTCAAAGTACCGACCAGCCCCAGCACTGCGTTGCTCAGCCCGCTCACACCAGTCAGCACCGGCAGATTCACTGACAGCATCGTGCGGATCTGCGCAGTGCGAACATAAATCCGGTCAGGCCCGGTGGGGTTGATCTTGGCCAACGCCGGATTGCCGATGGCGGAAAACTGCGGCGGCTCGATCACTTTGACCCGCACCGTGACATTCGCCAGCCCAAGCACGCTGATTGGCAATGTCGCAGCCACCGCGCTTTTGCTGTTCGCCAGTTGCACGACGCCCTGAATCAGCTGCAGCAACTGCACGTCGGCATCCAGCCCGGCCGATGTGGTGCCGGTCTGCAGTTGTAAAATGTCTCCCAGTTTGACGGGGGCGGCACTGAGCGCCGCCGCTTGCAGGTTGCCTAGAGCGGTAATCACTTCGGCAGTCGCACCATTGGCCTGAACTACGGTCGCAGCGGCCTGAATCAGCTGGGTCACCGAGGCTTGGGTGTTGAGTAGCTGGGTGTAATCGCCGGCGGCCACATTAAGGTTGATCGCCAGTTGGTCCAGGTATTTGAGCAGATTGATGTCCGTGTGGAGCAACCCGTCCCAGCCGAGTAACGTCAGGTTGACGTTGCCTCCGAGCAACCCCGAAAACACTGGGTTCAGAATATTCGATCGCGCTGTGTTGATACTGCCCAGCGTACTGCGGATGCTCAATTGGGCAACCGGTGGCTGTGGCTGGGCAGCAACGGCAGAAGCACGAAGTACGGTGTTGAGGCTGACCGACGCCCCACTGAACAACGCATACACAGCATTGGCAAAACTGGTGGCTACGGTGTGACTGGCGGCGACTTTGATGGCGGTCGCCTGGGTTGCACTGACGGTGAAGGTACGCAGACCGGTTGGCCCGGTAAGCAGAGTGCCGCAGGTCGTCGCCAGAGTGTTACTGGCATTGACGGCGAAGCCATTGCGCACGGCGCTTTGCCCGGCGTAACTGGCAGCGGTCAGACCGGACTGACAACTACCACCGCGACTCACGGCCTCAAGCGCCGCGGTGTCGACGACTCGCTGCAGCTTGCGCTGTTCCATGTACAGCCGACCGCTGTCGACCACCACCAGCATCAACACCAGCGCCAACCCCAGGGTCAGCGCCGCCATCAAACCGATTGCCCCCCGCTGCCGGGCCGGACCATTGAACTGCGAACGAGGCGACATGCCGCACTCCTTTGCCGGCGCACTGCCGAGCGCTACCTCCATTGATGGAGTTGAGTGTAGACGGGGCTGAGCGAGACGGCTGGCAGAACGCCACGTCACCTGACGACGAACCCTGTGGGATGGCGTCAACCTGAGGATGGGTTAGCGCGGTGGATAGTTCGCCAGAATCCGGCCGACCGTTTCTCGAACCGCAGCGCTGCGATCCGCCGGGTTGGGGGTGCTGCTGAGCATGCGCTCATCGCTGCCGCGCCACACCAGTTTGCCGTCCTTGCCATCGAGCAGGTCGATCTGGAGGGTCGCGACCTTGTAGGTGATGTTGCGCGTTTCGTTGTACATCGGCGCGCCCCAGTAACCATTCCACGGCCCACCCCAACCGCCGCCATAGTTGGTCGTCACTTGCTGCTGACGATCCTCGACGATCAGGTAAGTCTGCACACTCAAATCACCCTTGGCGCCGGCCGCGGCCGGGCGCAAGCCGCGCTGATCGAGTTGATCGGCGACCGCTTGGCGAATGCGTTGTTCGGTCAGGTCGCTCCTGATCCGAGGGTCATCGGGGCGGTATTGCAGGGCGGGCTCTTTCCAGCTCCAACTGCGATACGCGGCAAAGTCGCGGCTGGCATCGAAATCATGATTGACCGGGTTGGCGGCGCAGGCGCTGAGCAGCGCGGCCATGGCCAGTAAAACGAGACGGCGGAACATGGAATTTCTCCGGTTGAAGACATGAACCTGCGACAGCGCCCCCATTGCTGAGCGCTAACTCGGAGGATACGCCGACAAGGCTTTTTCCACAGCCTCGCGAATGGCATCGGTGCGATCGATCTGGCTGCCCTTGTCCGCCGTTTCGGCGCTGGCACTCCAGACCGGTTGACCGGTGCCGGCATCGAACAAGTCGACCTGCACCACCACTACCTGCTCTTGATAAGTGCGCACGATGGGCACCGTGTTGTACATCCCGTAACCGCGACCATAACGGTCATAGCCGCCGTATCCACCGTAGTAACCGCTGTTGTCCTGCACCTGGCGCAGGCGGGTTTGCAGGCTCAGACGGGCGCTGACCAACAGGTCGGCCGGGCGGTTGTCATGCAACGGGCGCAAGCCGCGCTGGTCCAGCCCATTGCTGACCGCTTCAGCCACTTGCGCCGAATCGGCCCACGCGGTGCCGGGTGGCAATTGTCCGTTGAGCCACGCCCAACTGCGATAACGCCCGTAATCGCGTGGTGGCGCCGGGTAGGCGCTGCGATCAAAGGTGTTGGCCGCTTGCGGCGGCGCGGGCGGCAAGGGTAGCGACTGCGCCACATAGGGGTTGTTGCCCTGGCAGGCGGCCAACCCCAGACACATCAGCAATAACCCGCATTGAGCGTTCATTTCAGGCTCCGATCAGATCGGCCGGCAGATCCAGTGCAAGTAACGCCCAAGCCCGGCGAAGCTTGGGTGACGACGGTGAGCGAGTTCCATCTCGAGCAAATCCACGAGTTCGGCGCGGGCCTGGAATTCGACCGGCATGTAATCGTGGAACACCCTCACCCCGCTTTGGGTTTCGACCTGCCACAGGCCTGCGAGTTGCGTCGCCAGTTCCCGTGGGTCGAGGGGCATCTGCGGGGTCAGGCTTTGTTTTTCGCCGGCCATGACGTTCTTGCGCATCTTCTTGAAATGGCCTTTGAGCAGGTTGCGGTAGATCAGCGCATCACGGTTGTAGAACGCCAGGGACAGCCAGCCGCCGGGCGTGGTCAGTTGATGCAACACCGGCAGGATCGCGTGGGGTTCGGCCAGCCATTCCAGCACCGCGTGGCAGATCACCAGATCGTAGGGTTCGGTGAGTTGCCCGAGCAGTTCCTGCCACGGCGCCTGAATGAACGTCGCGGTTTGCCCGGCATCGGCAAACCGCTGGCGCGCACCTTCAAGCATCGGCTCGGCCGGCTCGGTAAAGGTCACATCATGCCCGCGCTCGGCCAGCCACAGCGACATGTGGCCCAACCCGCCACCGATGTCCAATACGCGCAACGGTCGATCCGGCAGCGCTTCGGCAAGGTCCGCCTGCAACACTGCGAGGCGAATCGCGCCTTTGGCACCGCCGTAGATTTTTTCGGCGAAACGGGTCGCCAACTGATCGAAATGCCGGTCGCTCATCAGCTGAACCGCCGTTCGCTGTCGGCGAGCTTGCTGCGCACCACGTCATTCATGTCCAACCCCAACTCGCTGCACAGCAGTAACAGATACAGGACGATATCGCCGACTTCCTGCCCGGCGTGGGCCAGTTTGTCCGCCGGCAACTGACGCGACTGGTCTTCGCTCAGCCACTGGAAGATTTCCACCAGTTCGGACATCTCGACGCTGGCGGCCATGGCGAGGTTTTTCGGGCTGTGAAATTGCCGCCAGTCATTGCGGTCGCGAATGGCGTGCAGGCGTTCGGTCAGTTCAACAAGGTTCATCGGGCTCTCCTGAAGGCGTATAGCTTCGGGGGGATGCCGGTTGAAGGCAAGGGGCTGTCACAGGATTGAGGCAAACCCTCTATAGTTGCAGGGAACTCGGCCACCCACGTTGTGGCCCAAGGCTCAGCTCTTTCATCAGGATGCACACATGCAGGTAGAAAGCTTTTTCGAATGGCTCGGCCAGGCACTCGGCTCGGTCATCCGCTTTATCGTTGATGGCCTCAGCGGGCTGTTCAACCTGTTGAGCAATGCCGGCGGCAACTTTGTCGACGGTTTGGCCAGGACCTTGGGCATGGATACGTCGATCATCAGCATCATCGCGCTGATCGTCGGCTTGATGCTGCTGTGGTCCGCGATCCGCGCATTCATGAATGCATCGATCATTGCCGGGATCATCTGGTTGCTGCTGGGGTTATGGCTGCTGAGCTGGATCATCCACTGACACCGCAAAACCCTGTGGGAGCGAGCAGGCTCGCCCCCACAATTGATCGCCTTGCAACCCGCATCAATCGCTACAATCCCCGCTCCCCCAAGGAGCCCGCATGTCCAACCTGATTACCGACTGGCGTGACCGCCCGACTCACCGCAAGGTCTGGGCGCTTGCTGCGCCGATGATCCTTTCCAATATTTCCGTACCACTGGTGGCGCTGGTCGACAGCACTGTCATCGGCCACCTGCCTCACGCCCATCAATTGGGCGCGGTGGCGGTCGGGGCCAGCCTGTATACCTTTCTCGCCTGGGCCATGGGTTTTCTGCGCATGGGCACCACAGGCTTCGCCGCGCAAGCGGCCGGGCGCAGTGATGGCGCGGCGTTGCGGCAAATTCTGTTGCAAGGTCTGCTGCTGGCGCTGGGACTGTCGCTGGTGCTCGGCACTTTGGGCGTACCGTTAAGCGGCGTGGCGTTGCACTTCATGCAACCGTCGGCGGAACTTGATCAACTGACCCGCGACTTTTTCCACACCCGGTTGTTCGGCTTGCCCGCCGCGCTGGCCAGTTACGCGCTGGTCGGCTGGTTCCTCGGCACGCAGAACGCCCGGGCGCCGCTGGCGATACTGCTGACCACCAACCTGATCAACATCGTGCTAAACCTGTGGTTCGTCATGGGGCTGGACTGGGGCGTGGTCGGCTCGGCTCGGGCTTCCGTGATCGCCGAATGGAGCGGTGCCCTTCTGGGGCTAATGCTGACCCGCAAAGCATTGCGCGCCTATCCGGGGCATATTGTCTGGGCCGCCCTCAAGGTGTGGCAGAGCTGGCGCCCGCTACTGGCGGTCAATCGCGACATTTTCATCCGCAGCCTGGCGCTGCAATCAGTGTTTTTCATGATCACCGTGCAAGGCGCTCGTCTCGGCGATGCCACTGTCGCGGCCAACGCATTGCTGCTCAACGGCCTGCTGCTGACTGCTCACGCGCTGGACGGTCTGGCCCACGCGGTCGAGGCGTTGTGTGGACACGCCATCGGTGCCCGTGATCGCCTCGCGTTGCGCCGTTCTCTGGTGGTGGCCGGCGGTTGGTCGCTGATCGCCAGCCTCGGATTCGCCACGCTGTTTTTGCTGGCGGGGCATGTGTTTATCGAAATGCAGACCAACATCCAGAGCGTGCGCGACACGGCGTTCATTTATCTGCCCTACCTCGCCGTGCTGCCGTTGATTGCGGTCTGGAGTTACCTGCTCGACGGTCTGTTCATCGGTGCCACCCGTGCGCGCGAAATGCGCAACGGCATGCTGCTGACAGTGCTACTGCTGGTGCCGTTCGCGTGGGCGCTGCAAGGTTTGGGCAATCACGGTCTGTGGATAACGTTTCTGTTGTTCATGGTGCTGCGCAGTCTCACCCTCGGCGCGCAAGCCCTCTGGCTCAAGCGCAACGACGGTTGGTTCAGCGGCGCGACTCACTGAGTCGGCGTGTGTTCGATGAACCCGACCACTTGATCAAGCACCGGCGCCAGTCGACGCAGTGGCCGTGACAGCGTCGCCACCAGTGTTATGTGATTGGGCCGCGAGTAATACAAATCCTGCACCGGCACCCCGACCTCGCGCAGTTTGCGCGCAAGGCCGCCGGTGTTGCGTGTCGGGTTGACCAGATCATCTTTGTTCGCGGCGATCAGCAGAGCCGGTGGAGCGTGGCGACTGACGTGATTGATAGGCTGCGATTGCGGCGGTGAGTCCGGCCAGAAAAACACCGGGCGCACGTCTGGATTCTTGATCGGCAGAAAATCATAAGGCCCGGCCAGACCGATCCAGCCGCTGATGTCACCGGGCGACATGCCCACAGCCGCGAGCCAGTCCTTGTCCAGCGCCAGCATCGCCGCGTTGTAGCCACCGGAGCTGTGGCCCATCAGATACAAGCGCTGCGGATTGCCGGAAAACTCGCGGATGTGCGTTTTGGTCCAGGCAACCGCCCGGGCGCCATCCTGCAAGAACTGCGGGTAACGCACCTGCGGATACAAGCGATAATCCGCCACCACCGCGACTATCCCCCGCGATGCCAGCGCCTCACCGACAAACGTGTAGTCTTCACGCTCGCCACTGTTCCAACTGCCACCGTAGAAAAACACCACCACCGGCGCATCCGGCAACGCATGATGCGGCACATACACATCGAGCTTCTGCCGGGGATCGTCGCCATAAGCAATGCCCCTGGTTTTGTCGAACGTGGTGTCCGGGGTCAGCGCATTGAGCAGTTTGACCGGTGAACAACCGCTCAGTGCCAACAGCAACACGCCCCCCAGCATTGCGCCGAACCCTTGCCGGAAAAAACCTGCCATACGCGCAGAACCTCATCTCAAAATTGATCGCCGTGCCACTGGCGACGTACATGGTCAAGCCGCTCCTGCTGGGTCAGCCCCACCGGGGGAGGCACCAGCACGGCACGCGGATGCAGCAAGCGTAGCCACAACCAGCCATCGAGCACGGTGCGGTCGCTGAACCCCAGCTCCAGGCCTTGCTGGACATGGGAGGCCATTGCCGCGTAATCGGTTCCCAACGATTGGCACCAGCGCCAGATGTGCTGCTCCAGCAGGCAGGTTTGCAGGCGCTCGCGCTGACGACGGGTGAGGTTTTCTTCAATGTTCAGTGGCTCGACGGCCAGCCCGGGGTTACGCAACTGCTGCCAACCCTGACTGCCAATCGCGTAGTCGGCCCAGGTGCCACCGAACCAACGCAACAGGCGGATCGGCCCGAGCCAGCGACTCAATTCGCCAGCGTCGCAGGCGTCGAAAAAATAGCTCGCGGTCTGGCGGTTGTAATAGCTGAGCAAGGCCCGATGGCTCAAGCCGAACGAGACCGTGAGCATGCGCTGCAAGTGGCTGAGCAGCTCCTGCGCCGTTGCCTCGCTGCCCAGCAGCAGACCGCGCCAGGTATCCGGGTCGCTGTGACACAACGACGCCAATGCCGGGCAATCGTGCAAGTCGACCAGCACCGGACCGTGCTCACTGACCGGTTGAAACTCGGTACCGTCAAACAGCCTTAAGCGCCGCACTCCGGGGAAGCCCTGATGCAATATCGTCAATGCTCGTGCGGCATCCGCGCCGTCGAGCAACAGCCATTGCGCCGTCGGCTCATGCGCCGCGCCACTCATGTTGCGCCGCTCTGTTCAAGCGCCGCGACCAGCCGACAACTGCAGACCGACTCTGCGCAGTGGCTGAAACTGCCACCTCCCGGAATCAGGCACAGCAGCAATAATGGTTCGCCCGACGTCAGCAGTTGCTGCAAGCCTTCACTCACCAGCCGGTCCGGCACAGGCACAGGCACCGGCGGCTCATCGCTGATCTGCGCCTCCATGACCGACGGCAGGAGAACGCCGCTGATCACCGGTTGATCTGGATCGCCCTCAAAGAAACTCACCACCACTTCCACGCCATCGCTCAGCGCCGCCAACGGCGCATCGGCCAAGGCCGGTGCGAGCGGCAGCCAACAATGACTCGGCGCCGCACCTTCGCCCTGATAGAGCCAATCGAACTGCACCGCCACCGGCCGACTGCAGTCAGGCTGCGGCTCATCGACCGTCACCACCCAGGCCCGCTGCAGGCTGTGCATGCGTGGTCTCGACGGCATTGCGGCCGCCGCAGACGGCGGCAACTGCAGCGCGCCGAACAGTCGGTTGGCATAGGGCAGATCAAGGGCCGGATCCGCGCTATGTTCAATCCGCGTCAACAACCAATGGCGATTGCACTCGGCGAACGGATGATCGGCCAGGCGCAGCCATTGACCGCTGCGCAACGCCGCCAAATCACTGCGTCCTTCAGCATTTGGCGCCTGCCACGCGCCCTCGCCCTGAAACGATTCCAGCAATTGCCAATGGTGTACCGCGGGAGAAGAAAAAGGATCGGCGTGCTCGCCTTGATACTGCGCGACGTCAGCCAATGGCAACTGTGCCGGATCATCGCCGAACACCAGGCAATGCCGGTCGTGCGCGTGTTCAAAGAAATAGTGAATCCGTGCCTGCGCGCACAAGCGCTGGAGCAGTTGCAGATCGGACTCACGGTATTGCGTGCAGAACGTGCGGGCCGGGTAGTCGCCGCGCAACGCGAAGCGTCGCTGAGCGCCGACAATCCCGTGTTCCCTGAGTACCTGATCGATGATCTGCGGCACCGTTCGGCCACTGAATATCCGCTGACTGATACGCAGGTCAAGGCAACCGAGTTTCGGCCCCAGACGGATCCGGCTCAGCCGCGAACCGTGCCCGTGCTCATGCTGGACAAGACTCTGCAACTGCCCGTGCAAGCCCTCCCCCGACGGTCCGAAACACAGGAACGCCGAACGGTAAAGCAGGCCGGCGAGATCCAGCTGCGGATCGTCGATCAACACATCGATCTCGAACGCAAAAGGCTCGCTGAGGGCTTCGCTACCGGTAAAGGCCAGGACTTCGAAAGGGGCGGACAGGCCCGCTACATCGAGACGAAACGACGACTCGTTGACTGGATCGAACATGGGCGGATCTCTACAGGAGGGGCGGTCGGGGATTCTCGCCGAGACCCCGTGCCGAGTAGAGTGCCGAAGTACAACTTAGGAAATGACCTACGCGAAAAGCAGACCGGATGACTTTGCCGGCCTGGATAGCCAAGCATTTCGCGAAGATTTTGGGATGTATCCCACCGAGCCATCCGATTTTTCCGCAGCGTTTGGGAAAATTTCAGACAACCCGGCGAGATTGCAACCTGGCCTCAGGAGGACAGGTAGGAGGAGCGGGTCAGGCCCAGACGCAAGGCATCGAGAAATTGCGTACGTTCGCTGGCACTGATGCGGGCACTGGCGCATTTGTCGCGGTAGTGAGTCATCAGTTCTTCCGGCGACAAGTGCACGTAACGCAGCATGTCTTCGATGGTGTCGTGGGTTTCGATGCCGGCGTGGTACACGCTGCCATCAGCGTTCTGGTAGATGTTCACCGAGTCGGTGTCACCGAACAGGTTGTGCATGTCGCCGAGGATTTCCTGATAGGCGCCGACCAGGAACACACCCAGCAAGTAGTCTTCACCTTCGTTCAGGCCATGCACGGGCAGGCTGGTCTCGATGCTCTGCTCGTCGACGTACTGGTTGATCTTGCCATCGGAGTCGCAGGTCAGATCCTGCAGCACGGCACGACGCAGTGGCTCTTCGTCGAGGCGGTGCAGCGGGATGATCGGCAGTACCTGATCAATGGCCCAGGTGTCCGGCAGGCTCTGGAACACCGAGAAGTTGCAGATGTACTTGTCGGCCAGCTTGTCGTTGAGCTCGTCGAGTACCTGACGGTGTGAACGCTGACGGGCTTTCAGCGAGTTGTGCAGGCGACGGCACACGGCGAAGTAGCACTGCTCGGCCAGGGCTTTCTCGGCCAGGGTCAGTTTGCCGTCGGCGTACTGAGCTGCCACGTCGCTCATGTAGTGCGTGGCGCGCCAGTAGGTTTCGGTGACCATTTCAATGTCGGTCGGACCCAGCAGGTCAACCAGCCACTGCACGGTTTCCGGCAGCGATTCCTTGTTCTCGATCTTCGGCACGTCGTCGTTGTGTTTCTCGACGTCGGTTACCTGCACCACCAGCATCGCGTGGTGCGCGGTCAGCGAACGGCCGCTTTCGGAGAAGATGTGCGGGTGCGGCAGGCTTTGCGCGTCGCAGAACTCCTTGAGCATCCCGACCACGACACCGGCGTAATCGTCCATGTCGTAGTTGATCGAACTGGCGTTGCGCGAGTGCGTGCCGTCGTAGTCGACGCCCAGACCGCCGCCCACGTCGATGTGATCGACCGGCAGACCAAGATTGCGCAGCTCGCCGTAGTAACGGATCGCTTCCTTGAAGCCGTGCTGATAGTCAGCCAGGTTGGCAATCTGCGAACCCATGTGAAAGTGCAGCAGGCGAATGCCTTGATCCAGGCCGGCCGCGCGGAAGCGCTCGACCACCGACAGCAGTTGCGCCGCCGACAGACCGAACTTGGACTTCTCACCACCGGTGTCCGCCCACTTGGACGACGCCAGCGACGACAGACGCACGCGCAGGCCGACCTGTGGCTTGACCTTGAGCGAGGCGGCTTCGTCGATCACCAGCGCGACTTCGGACTCTTTCTCGATGACGATGAACACGTTGTGACCGAGCTTCTGGCCCATCAGCGCCAGACGAATGAACTCGCGGTCCTTGTAACCGTTGCAGACGATGGTGCCGCCCTTCGGCGCCAGTGCCAGCACGGCCAGCAGCTCAGGCTTGGAGCCGGCTTCCAGACCGATGGAGACGTCCTGAGTGGCGATGATGTTCTCGATCACCGCTTCTTGCTGGTTAACCTTGATCGGGTACAGCGCGGTGTACTTGCTCTGGTACTCCAGGCGCTCGATGTTCGCATCGAAAGCACCGGTCAGTTGACGGACACGGTCTTGCAGGATGTCGGGGAAGCGAACCAGCAACGGCAAGGACAAACCGCTTTGGCGCAGTTGGTCGACTTGCTCGAACAAGTCGATAGGCGAACTGTTCGGGCCGTTCGGACGAACTTCGACGCGACCGGCGTCATTGATCGCGAAATACCCGGCCCCCCAATGGCGAATCCCGTAAACACTGCGGCTGTCCGCAACTGTCCATTGGCTGCCATCGTCTTTGCGTGTGCGTCTTACGGACATCGAAGTCCCCTATAAAGAAGTCATAGTGCGTCGCCTGATCTCAGGCCGGCGCAGTCTAAAGAATGAAAATGACGGTTCGTCAGCGCGGCGGTAGACCGCGCTGACAGCGTGGAGTTTAGAAACCGGTCATGAACAGGCTCTGTGAAACCATGGAGACGACGCCGATGCTGAAACTGTTCAGAACCGGATCAAGCCGCAGGTGGGTTTCACAGAGGCTGCTAGCCGCCGGACTTCTTCGCTTTGAAACCGTGCTTGATCAGCTCAGCCAAGAGTAGCTCGACATGATCGCCCTGGATTTCGATGATCCCGTCTTTCAACGCCCCACCGGTGCCGCAACGTTTCTTCAACGTTGTCGCCAACTCTTTGAGCGCGTCTTCAGCCAGCGGCACGCCGGTGATGGTGGTCACCGTCTTGCCGCCACGGCCCTTGCTCTCGCGACGCACGCGGGCAATGCCGTCACCGGCCGGGATCACGGTTTGTTTGCAGATACAGGCGTCCACCGGTTTACTGCATTCCGGGCAATGACGACCTGCGTCGGTGGAAAATACCAGGCCACCTAGGGCGGCGAAGGATGCGGCTTTTTTGGCCACCGGCAATCCTCTTGGGAGGACAAAGACTGATCGCAACCTTGGGCAAGGTTATCGACCGCGAAGCCCCACTCAGGCAGGGGCAGCGCTACTGCACCGACGCTTCACTGAAAGCAGTCCGGTACAGCTTGAAAAGGTCGCGCAGTGTAACGGCAAAAACGCCGATTGCTAAGAGCCAATCAGCGCCAATTTATGTGTTCTTTGCGACGTCGCTTTGCTGAGCCTTCAGATAGCGCTTGAGCGCAGCCAAAGAGTCCGGGCAATAAGGCTTTTGCTCGATTTCGCGCATCACTTGTTCGACGGGAATGAAGCGCGCTTCCAGCACTTCCTCGGGCTGCAGGATCAGCGGACCATCCCACACCGCGGAAAACGCCGAACACCACAGACGGTTGCCGGTGTCTTCGAAGTAGAAATGGTCGTGAGCGGTAAGTTCAACGCCGCTCACACCCAGTTCCTCTTCCAGCTCACGGGCCGCCGACTCGGCGTAAGTCTCATTCGCCTGAACCATGCCGCCGGCCGCCACGTCCCAGTAACCGGGATAAATGGCCTTGCTCAACGTGCGCCGGTGTACGCAAAGGTCGCCGGCAGAATTGAACAGCATGATGTAAGTGCCGCGACCGATCAGCCCTCTATCGCGCAAATCGGCACGTACCAAGGCACCGAGCAGGTTGTCCTGCTCGTCAACCCAGGCAATGTGTTCGGCATCCGAGGCAGCGCGATGCGCCGCCTCTTTGGCGCTCTGAGTCATGAATCAGCCCTGATTGAGCAGTTGACGCAAATCGATGACGGCGGCATTAGCCCGGGAAATATAGTTGGCCATGACCAGCGAGTGGTTGGCCAACACGCCGAAGCCACTGCCGTTGAGGATCATCGGGCTCCAGACAGGCTCCTGCGAGGCTTCCAGTTCGCGGATGATCTGACGCACGCTGACGGTGGCGTTCTTCTTCGCCAGCACGTCGGCGAAGTCGACTTCGATGGCGCGCAGCAAGTGCGACAGCGCCCAGGCCTGACCGCGAGCTTCGTAGAAAACATTGTCGATCTGCATCCACGGGGTTTCGACAACTTCTTCGTCGACCTGCGGCACTTGGCCAACGGCCGGCGCTTCGGTTTTCAGCGCGGTGTTGAGTTTGACCCGGCCAACGCTTGCCGAAAGCCGTTGCGACAGCGAACCCAAGCGGGTGCCGACATCGCCCAGCCAGTTGTTCAGGTTATCGGCACGGGCGTAGAACAGCGCGTTTTTCTGGGTCGGATCAGACAAGCGTGCCTGATAACGGCTCAAGGAGTTGATGCCTTCCTGATACTCCGACTCACTGGATGGCAGGATCCAGCTCTTGTTGTCGAAGTTGAAACGCGGTTCGGCCTTGGCCAGATCGGCATCTTCCGCCGACTGCGATTGCGAACGGGCGAAGTCTTTGCGCAGGGCACGGGTCAAGTCGCGCACTTGCACCAGTACGCCATATTCCCAGCTCGGCGTGTTGTCCATCCACAGGCCTGGCGGGAAGCGGTCATTGGAAATGTAACCGCCCGGTTTGTCGAGCAAGGTACTGGCAACGGTCTTGAGGGTTTCGACGGTGGTGTAGCCGATCACCATTTGCTTGCCTTCTTTCTCGGCAGCCACCTGCGCGTTTTGTGCCACCGCAAACAGCGCCGGCTCCTGGCTCCAGTACCAGCCAAGGCCGATGGTCACCAATAGATAGATGCCGACCAGCGTGGCCAGCGCACGGCTGAACAACACCCCGCCGGCATAGCTGCGGGTTGCCGACTTCGGCTCGGCAGCACGTTCAGGCGCGCTGCCCGCGCGGTTTTTCCAGTCCAGCATGGCGATATCCTTTCAATCACTTGGGTTCAACGGTTCGACCACAACCATACAACAACGTGCCTTGGGCCGGCACCCGCCATTAAAGATAAGCAGTAATTCGTTCGAGCGAATGAAGCAACATTTGAACTAAGGGTTTCCCTGATACCGACTCCCCACATCCATAGCGTCGCAGGGCAGTGAAAACCCTCGCACAGCGCATTCACTGCACTGATGAGATGGGCACCTGAAAATCACTCAGAGTTAAGCAGATCACACAGCAAATTGCCGATTCAACGGGACTTCGCCGATGAACAGGTCAAAAACAAAACCAACGGGTCAGGAACTGAATAGTGACGCACTGCAGATTATTGACTCATGACACTCGTCTAAGGGAAAAGAGGTGCTAGCATAGAGCCACCAGTCGATCTCAGCATGCAGCCTAACTAGTAGTCAGGATATGACCGAGCCAGAAGACCCCAGCCGTGAGCGTCTCAAGCACCACTTTGCCCAGCGGGTAATTCATCAGGCACGTCAGATTCTTGAGATATGGCAGCGCCTGCAACGCAGTGAGTGGTCCACCGTCGACCTCGCCGAACTGAGCGAGGCCAACTTGCGCCTGCTGCGTTTTGCCGAGCGCTTCGAACAGCCCGAACACACCCAGCTTGCGCGCCACATCGGTCAATCGCTGGAAGCGGTGGATGCCAATCGTGGCCGACTGAGCAGCGGATTGATCACTGAACTCAATCGCCTGATGCAGCGCCTGTCGCGCACCGGCCTGCGCCATGGCGACCAACTCGACCAGACCTTTCTGCCGCCGCTGCGCAAACCGATCTACGTCATGCTGCAGGACCACGACCGCGCAGAGCGGCTGGCCAAACAACTGGAATTTTTCGGCCTGAGCGCTCAGGCGCTTGATAGCGTGCCAGCGTTTCGCTCCTCGATGGTCGAGCGTTTGCCGGCCGCGATCGTCATGGACGTGGATTTCAGCGGCGCTGGCGTGGGTCTGAAGCTCGCCGCCGAAGCGCAAGTGGGCCTGGACGAGCCGCTACCGTTGCTGTTCTTCAGCCTGCACGAAACCGACACCCCGACCCGTCTCGCCGCCGTGCGCGCCGGCGGTCAGGAATTTCTCACCGGCACCCTCGAAGCGTCGAGCCTGCTGGAGAAGATCGAAGTCCTCACCTGCGTCGCTCAGTACGAACCTTATAAAGTGCTGATCATCGATGATTCCCGCGCCCAGGCCTTGCACACCGAACGCCTGCTCAACAGCGCCGGGATCGTCACCCGCACGCTGATCGAACCAATTCAGGCCATGGCCGAACTGGCGGATTTCCAGCCAGACCTGATCATCCTCGACATGTACATGCCGGCCTGCACTGGCACCGAGCTGGCCAAGGTGATCCGCCACAACGACCGCTACGTCAGCGTGCCGATCATTTACCTGTCGGCCGAAGACGATCTGGATAAACAGCTCGACGCCATGAGCGAGGGCGGCGACGACTTCCTGACCAAACCGATCAAGCCACGCCACCTGATCACCACCGTGCGCAACCGCGCCGCCCGAGCGCGCAACCTCAAGGCGCGGATGGTGCGCGACAGCCTGACCGGTTTGTACAACCACACGCACATTCTGCAGTTGCTCGAAGACTGCTCGTTCCGCGCCCGCCGCGAGAACAAGCCGCTGAGCTTTGCGATGCTCGACATCGACCACTTCAAACGGGTCAATGACAGCCACGGCCACCCAATGGGCGACCGCGTGATCAAAAGCCTCGCACTGTTCCTCAAGCAACGTCTGCGCAAAACCGATTTCATCGGCCGGTACGGCGGCGAAGAATTCGCCATCGTCATGCCTGACACCGATATCGAAGCCGCGCACAAAGTGCTCGACGAGATTCGTCAACGCTTTGCCGAAATCCACTACCCCGCGCAACCGCAAGACTTGTGGTGCACCTTCAGCGCGGGCGTGGTGGAAATGCATGACGATTCCGACAGCCTGATGATGGCCAGCCAAGCCGACGAAGCGCTGTACCGCGCCAAGGGTGCCGGACGCAATCGAGTGCAGGCCGCGCGGGACTCAAAGCAAAGTGCCATCTTTTCATCAGAATCAACCGATTCGGTCATAACCTTGTAATAGAACCGCAATAAATTCAGGCGCTTACCATTTCTGCCGTTGGTAGCCGTCATGCGCCTGAAGTTGCTCACCAATCTCAATACTCTGCTGCTGGTCGCCGTGTGCGTGGCACTCGGCGCCACCCTGTGGTGGTCGCAAAAAGCCCTGGAGCGTCCGTATCTGCTGATGGAGCGCTATCTCGGGCTGTCGCAGCAATTTCAGAATGAGGTGGCGCGCAATGTCGAGGACTACCTTGCCAGTGGCGATGCACTGCGCCTGAGCAGCGCCAGCCAGGCCATCGAAGGCTTGCAAAAAGAACTCGGCGACTGGCCTAAGGCACTGGCCGACACGCTGCACCCGAGCCTGTCGAGCCTCGAAGAATTCAGCAAAACCGATCTGCTCGCTGCCGGCAAACTGGCCGGTGATCCGCAGGCACTCCTGCTACAGGCCGAACGCGAACTGAGCGCCAGCCTCGAGCAACTCAGCACTTACGCCAATGGCAACGCGGCCTACCTGACGCCGCTCCTCGTCGCGTCTCAGCACGTGGGCAAACTGTCGTTGGCGCGGGACAAACTGGTCAGCAGCGGACGCAGCGAACTAGCCGCCGACGTTGAGCGAGAAGTCAGCAACATCCGCGCCCAGGCGCAGGTGATCGACGCCCTGCCCCTGCTCGGCGTGGTCGCCAGCAATGAATCGAACAGCGATGACTTCGCCGCGATGATGGGCATCGAGAACACCGAAAAAGCCGTCGCCGAAGACGCCGGTGTCGGCCTCAAGCGTGAACTCAACAGCCTGCTCGGCCGCTACCCGGCGGAACTGGAACGCACCCGCGAGCAGATCCAGAAACGCACGGACCTGAGCAGCGCCACACACTTGAAAATCGCCGCCGTGCAGCAAGCCATCGCCGGACTGGAGCCGGTGGTGCGCGCCCAGCACGGACAAATCCAGGGCGAAGTGCGACTCATGCAGGGCGCGATGATCGGCTTGATTCTGTTGATTGCGCTGCTGATCGATACCCTGCAGCGACGGCTGGCCCGCACCCTGACCCACCTGGCACCCGCACTGTCGACCTGGGCCGAAGGCGATTTCAGCCGTGACATTCAGTTGGGCAAAACCAACCGCGAACTGCACGACATCGAAGCCTCGCTCAACCGCCTGCGTGCCTATCTGGTCGATCTGGTCGGCACCATTCGCGGCAATGCCGAGCAAGTGGCGGGCAGCAGTCGGACCCTCGCCGAACTGAGCAACGATTTGCACAGCGGCGCCGAACATCAGGCCGGTGATACGGCGCTGATCCGTGACTCTCTCGGCGAACTTGAGGCCACCATCCAGCAAGTCGCCGACGATGCTCAGCAGGCAGCGGATGCCAGTCGCCATGCAGGCCTGGCCGTCGAACACGGCCAGACCGTCATCGGCCAGAGCCTGACGGGACTGCACGCACTGGTGGGTGAAGTGCAGGGCAACGCGCAGATGATCGAGCATCTGGCCGAAGAGTCGGCGACCATTGGCGGCGTACTGACGGTGATCCGCTCGATTGCCGACCAGACCAACCTGCTGGCGCTGAACGCAGCGATTGAAGCGGCACGCGCCGGAGAAATGGGCCGCGGTTTCGCCGTGGTGGCCGAGGAAGTGCGCTCGCTCGCGCAGCGGACGGCGGGGGCGACGGCAGAAATCCAAACACTGATCGCTGGCCTGCAAACCGCCGCCCGGCAATCGGTCGAAGGCATGCGCGCGCAGGTCGAACACGCCGAAGCCACGGCCAATCAGGCGCAAGCGGCGGATGGCGCGCTGGATAAAATCGTTGGCGCGATCCAGACCATTTCCGACACGGCAATTCGCATTGCCGATGTCACCGCCCAGCAGAGCGGCGCGGTCAGCGAGATTCGCGATCACAGCGAACGGATTCATCAACTGGGTGGGGATAACTTGCTGCGAATCGGTCAGGGACGTGAACAGGGTGAGAACCTGCTGGTGCTGGGCGGGCAACTGCATACAGCCGTTCAGGCCTTCCGCGTTTGATCGATCGCCTTTGCGGGCAATCTCCCACAATCAATCGGTGTTGTTCACAATCCTGTGTGCGAGCTTGCTCACGAAGGCGTCCAACCATCACAAATGACCGGATTTAATGACACGGTCACAAATTTCGCGCAAACATCGGCCATCGTGCTGGCTATTGCATAGAACTGGACAGTCACAAAGCCTTTGCGGCATAGTCGCCGGGTTCTGACGATTGCTCACTCATGACAAGGACTACGCGGATGGCAACCCTACTGGTGCTGCACGGCCCCAACCTGAACCTGCTCGGCACCCGTGAACCGGGCACCTATGGGTCGACGACCCTGGCGCAGATCAATCAGGACCTGGAACGCCGCGCCCGCGAAGCAGGCCATCATCTGCTGTATCTGCAAAGCAATGCCGAGTACGAATTGATCGACCGCATCCACGCCGCTCGCGGCGAAGGGGTGGACTTCATCCTGATCAATCCGGCGGCTTTTACGCACACAAGTGTCGCATTACGTGACGCGCTGCTGGGAGTGAGCATCCCATTCATCGAAGTGCATTTGTCCAACGTGCACAAACGCGAACCTTTCCGCCATCACTCTTACTTCTCCGACGTAGCGGTAGGAGTGATCTGCGGCCTTGGCGCCAGCGGTTACCGACTGGCCCTGGAGGCTGCACTAGAGCAGCTTGAACACCAAGCTATACGCCCCTGACCGACCCTTGGGAGTTGATGATTCATGGATATCCGTAAAGTTAAGAAACTGATCGAATTGCTGGAAGAGTCCGGCATCGACGAGCTCGAGATCAAGGAAGGCGAAGAGTCCGTACGTATCAGCCGCCACAGCAAGACCCCGGCTCAGCAGTACTACGCGCCAGCTCCGATGCAAGCGCCGGCCGCTGCACCTGTCGCTGCTGCTGCTCCGGTGGCTGCTGCCGCCCCGGCTGCCGCTGCTGCTCCAGCGCTGAACGGCACCGTTGCCCGCTCGCCGATGGTCGGCACTTTCTACCGCAAGTCTTCGCCAACCTCGCCGTCCTTCGTCGAAGTCGGCCAGACCGTGAAGAAAGGCGACACCCTGTGCATCGTTGAAGCCATGAAGATGATGAACCACATCGAAGCTGAAACCAGCGGTGTGATCGAGTCCATCCTCGTCGAAGACGGCCAGCCGGTTGAGTACGACCAACCGCTGTTCACCATCGTTTGAACTGCGGAGAGCCTTTGATGACTGCGAAGTTGGAAAAAGTTCTGATCGCGAACCGCGGTGAGATCGCCCTGCGGATTCTGCGTGCCTGCAAAGAGATGGGCATCAAGACCGTCGCCGTTTACTCCAAGGCCGATAAAGAGCTGATGCACCTGGGTCTGGCAGACGAATCCGTCTGCATCGGCCCGGCGTCTGCCGCCCAGTCTTATCTGCACATCCCGGCCATTATCGCTGCCGCTGAAGTGACTGGCGCTACCGCCATTCACCCAGGCTACGGTTTCCTCGCGGAAAACGCCGATTTTGCCGAGCAGGTCGAGAACTCCGGCTTCGCTTTCATCGGCCCGAAAGCCGACACCATTCGCCTGATGGGCGACAAGGTATCGGCCAAGCACGCGATGATCGAAGCAGGCGTGCCAACCGTTCCAGGTTCCGACGGCCCGTTGCCGGAAGACGAAGAAACGGCGCTGCGCATTGGTCGTGAAGTCGGCTACCCGGTGATCATCAAAGCCGCTGGCGGCGGCGGTGGTCGCGGCATGCGCGTAGTGCACAAGGAAGAAGACCTGATCGCCTCGGCAAAACTGACCCGCTCCGAAGCAGGCGCGGCGTTCGGCAACCCGATGGTCTATCTGGAAAAATTCCTGACCAATCCGCGTCACGTCGAAGTACAGGTGCTGTCCGACGGCCAAGGCCAGGCCATCCATCTGGGCGACCGCGATTGCTCGCTGCAACGTCGTCACCAGAAGGTTCTCGAAGAAGCGCCGGCACCGGGCATCGACGAGCAGGCTCGCCAGGAAGTTCTGGCTCGCTGCGTCAAGGCGTGCATCGACATCGGTTACCGTGGCGCGGGCACTTTCGAGTTCCTGTACGAAAACGGTCGTTTCTACTTCATCGAAATGAACACCCGTGTTCAGGTGGAGCACCCGGTTTCGGAAATGGTCACCGGTATCGACATCGTCAAGGAGATGCTCAGCATCGCCGCTGGCAACAAGCTGTCGTTCACGCAGGATGACGTGGTGATCCGCGGTCACTCGCTGGAATGCCGGATCAACGCTGAAGACCCGAAAACCTTCATGCCGAGCCCGGGCACGGTCAAGCATTTCCACGCCCCAGGCGGCAACGGCGTTCGCGTCGATTCGCACCTGTACAGCGGTTATGCGGTTCCGCCGAACTACGACTCGCTGATCGGCAAACTGATCACTTACGGCGCCACCCGCGACGAAGCCATGGCTCGCATGCGCAATGCCCTGGACGAAATCGTGGTTGACGGGATCAAGACCAACATCCCGCTGCACCGTGATCTGGTGCGTGATGAAGGCTTCTGCAAAGGGGGGGTGAACATTCACTACCTCGAGCACAAGCTGGCAGGCGAGAAGCACTAAGCTTCAGCCCGCACCTGACAGAGCCGCCTTCGGGCGGCTTTGTTGTTTCTACAGTTTTCAAATACCCCTTGCGGGAGCGGGCTTGCTCACGAATGCGGTGTATCAGATACATTTATTTGTCTGGCACACCGCTTTCGCGAGCAAGCCCCACACAGGGTGCAATGCCGCTCCCACAAAACCTGCGCGCTCGCGTAAACTTGCGCGCTTCTCGCTGGCCGCTAGGCTGCAATCATATTTTTTCAAAGGTGCCCGCCATGCCTTGGCTGCAAGTACGTCTGGCCATCAGCCCGGAACAAGCCGAAACCTACGAAGACGCGTTCCTTGAAGTCGGCGCCGTATCGGTGACCTTCATGGACGCCGAAGATCAGCCGATCTTCGAGCCGGAACTCAACACCACCCCGCTGTGGGCGCACACACATCTGCTGGCCCTGTTCGAGGGCGGCACCGAACCCGCACCGGTACTGGCCCACCTGGAACTGCTGACCGGCAGCCCGCTGCCGGAGCATCACAGCGAAGTCATCGAAGACCAGGACTGGGAACGCAGCTGGATGGACGGTTTCCAGCCAATGCGCTTCGGTCAGCGCCTGTGGATCGTGCCGAGCTGGCACGCCGCGCCCGAGCCTGACGCGGTCAATCTGCTGCTGGACCCGGGCCTGGCCTTCGGCACCGGCACCCACCCGACCACCGCGCTGTGCCTGGAATGGCTCGACGGTCAGGACCTGAAAGACTGCAATGTGCTGGATTTCGGTTGCGGCTCGGGGATTCTGGCCATCGCCGCCCTGCTGCTCGGTGCGAAAGAAGCCGTCGGTACCGACATTGACGTGCAGGCACTGGAAGCTTCGCGTGACAACGCCGGACGCAACAACATCGCCGAAGAGCTGTTCCCGCTGTACCTGCCGGAAGATCTGCCGCAGGTCAAAGCTGACGTGCTGGTCGCCAATATCCTCGCCGGGCCGCTGGTTTCGCTGGCCCCGCAACTGTCCAGCCTGGTCAAGTCCGGCGGGCGCCTGGCGCTGTCGGGCATTCTTGCCGAACAAGGTGAAGAAGTCGCTGCCGCGTATGCTCAGGACTTCGACCTCGACCCGATCGCCAATCGCGATGGCTGGGTGCGCATCACCGGACGTCGGCGCTAGAATGGCCGCCTGCATAATCCGGATCGCCGCATGACCGACAGCTTCGTCACCCAGTGTCCGCATTGCCAAACCAGTTTCCGTGTCAGCCATGCTCAATTGAGCGTGGCCCGCGGGGTGGTTCGCTGCGGCGCCTGCCTGCAAGTATTCAATGCCGCCAAACAGCTGCTTGAGCAACACGCCGGCAAGGACGCGGTGATGCCGGTCGCACCGCCGATTGAAGCGCCGCCCGCCGAAGAGCTACCGGCTATCGAGCCACCAGCCATCGTCGAACCGCCCGCGCCGCGCGCCATCAGCCAAAAGCAGTGGAGCGCCTCGGAGCTGGATCTCGACAGCCTGGATCTGGATGAAGAGCTCGCCCGCCTCGAACAACGGGAAATTCAGCCAGCCAGCGAACTCGGTCGCCCGCGCGAAGACGCCCTGAGCGCCCGTCGCGACAGTCACGAGCCGGAAGAGTCGACATGGCCCGACAGCCTGTTCAGCGCACCCGCTGACGAGCGAACGCCGGGACCCGAAGCAGAAAAGGATATCGTCGACATCGAGCCAGTCAAATCGGCGCGGACCGAGCCATCGCTGTCGCTGGAACCGGTGGACCTGGATGACGAACCCGCGATCCCGCAACTGCGCCTGCACGACCCAATCGATCCGAATGCCCGCCGCGAACGCCGGTCCGCCAGTCACGAAGCCGATGACGACGATCTGCCGTTGATCGAACCGCAACGCAAAAAACGCGAGCGCAGCGAAGTCCTGCAAGACCTGACCGACGACCCGCTGCAACTGGACTGGCAGAAACGCCGCTCACCGTGGGGCCGCCGCCTGCTATGGATGCTGTTGGTGCTACTGGCAGCCGGCGCCCTCGCCGGCCAATACATCGCCTATCATTTCGATGAGCTGGCGCGCCAGGATCAATACCGCCCGTGGTTCCAGCAACTCTGCCCGCAGATCGGTTGCACGGTGCCGTCCAAGGTCGATATCGCCCGAATCAAGAGCAGCAATCTGGTCGTGCGCAGTCATCCCGAGTTCAGCGGCGCACTGGTCGTCGACGCGATCATCTATAACCGCGCGACGTTCTCCCAGCCGTTCCCGCTACTGGAACTGCGTTTTGCCGACCTCAACGGTCATCTGATCGCCAGTCGTCGCTTCAAACCGGGGGAATACCTCAGCGGCGACCTGGAAGGTCTGGCGGAAATGCCGCCACAAACACCGATCCACATCGCGCTGGACATTCTCGACCCAGGCCCGAAAGCGGTGAATTACAGCCTGAGTTTTCACTCGCCCGAGTGAACCGCTTCATCGTTTCCTGATTGACGGCAGTTTTCTGACTGCGCCGTGCCCAACCAAACCGCTGGCGATAACAGATTAACTGTTCAGATTTTGTTCAATTCAGCCTTTATCCAGTCATCGAGAGCGGGTATCATGCCAACCCTTTTTCGAACTCTCATGATCCGGCCCCACTTCAGGGAAGTCCTATGTCGGCGGTACGCATCGGCCCATACACATTGCAGAACGGCTTGATTCTCGCCCCGATGGCGGGGGTCACCGATCAGCCCTTTCGTCAGCTCTGCAAGCGTCTGGGCGCAGGGCTTGTGGTCTCGGAAATGGTCACCAGTGACATGAGCCTGTGGAATACCCGCAAGTCGCGCATGCGCATGATCCACGAAGGCGATCCCGAGCCACGCTCGGTGCAGATTGCCGGTGGCGACGCGCAAATGCTGGCAGAGGCGGCACGGGCCAACGTCGAATTGGGCGCACAGATTATTGACATCAACATGGGTTGCCCGGCAAAGAAGGTCTGCAACAAGGCCGCCGGCTCCGCGTTATTGAAAGATGAAGCATTGGTGACCGAGATCCTGCAGGCCGTCGTGGCCGCGGTTGATGTGCCGGTCACCCTGAAGATCCGCACCGGATGGGATCGCGACAACAAGAACGGCCTGACCGTGGCGAAGATCGCCGAGCAGGCCGGGATCACCGCGCTGGCAGTGCATGGTCGCACTCGCGCCGATCTGTACACCGGCGTTGCCGAGTACGACACGATTGCCGCGATCAAGCAGGCCGTGTCGATCCCGGTATTTGCCAATGGCGATATCGATTCACCGGAAAAGGCCCGTTACGTGCTTGACGCGACCGGTGCCGATGGCCTGTTGGTAGGCCGTGCCGCTCAAGGGCGGCCATGGATTTTTCGCGAGATCGATCACTTCCTGCGTACCGGCGAGAAATTGCCGGCGCCGAAGCTGGTCGAAGTGGAACGCATTCTGCTTGAGCATCTGGCCGCACTTCACGCTTTCTATGGAGACGTGATGGGCGTACGCATTGCTCGAAAGCATGTGGGCTGGTATCTCGCAACCTTGCCGGGCGCCAGGGAGTTTCGCGCCCACTTCAATCGTTTGGATGGTACGGAAACACAATGCGCCAACGTTCGGGAGTTCTTCGCCGAGCGTTACAAGAGCCTGACAGGGGACGAAGAAGGGGTGGCCGCATGACGATGATGACCGAGACTTTAGTGAGTGGAACAACACCCGTGAGCGACAACGTGAATTTGAAACAGCACCTCAACACCCCGAGCGAAGAAGGTCAGACCCTTCGCGGGAGTGTCGAGAAGGCGCTGCACAATTATTTCGCCCACCTTGAGGGCGCGTCCGTCACGGACGTGTATAACCTGGTGCTCTCCGAAGTCGAGGCTCCCCTGCTCGAAAGCGTGATGAACTACGTCAAGGGCAACCAGACCAAGGCCAGTGAGCTGCTGGGACTTAACCGCGGCACACTGCGCAAGAAACTCAAGCAGTACGATCTGCTGTAAGCATTCAATCAAACCAGAAAGGCGCCCGCGTAAAACCGGTCGCCTTTTTTGCTGACTTCCTTTGCTTTTGATGGAAATTGAGATGACCGACCAGACTACCCGCCTGCCGATCCGCCGCGCCTTGATCAGCGTTTCCGACAAGACCGGGATCCTCGAATTCGCCAAGGAGCTAGAAGCGCTGGGCGTCGAGATCCTCTCCACCGGCGGGACGTTCAAGCTGCTGCAGGACAACGACGTTGCCGCAGTGGAAGTCGCGGATTACACCGGTTTCGCAGAGATGATGGACGGTCGGGTGAAAACCCTGCACCCGAAAATCCACGGCGGCATTCTCGGCCGTCGCGGCATCGACGACGCGATCATGAACGAGCATGGCATCAAGCCGATCGATCTGGTTGCCGTTAACCTCTACCCGTTCGAAGCCACCATCAACAAGCCTGGCTGCGACCTGCCGACCGCCATCGAAAACATCGACATCGGCGGTCCGACCATGGTCCGTTCGGCCGCGAAAAACCACAAAGACGTAGCGATCGTGGTGAACGCCAGCGATTACGCCAATGTCCTCGAAAGCCTCAAAGCCGGTGGCCTGACCTACGCTCAGCGTTTCGACCTGATGCTCAAGGCCTTCGAACACACCGCCGCCTATGACGGCATGATCGCCAACTACATGGGCACCGTGAACCAGGCTGCCGAGACACTGAGCACTGAAGGTCGCAGCGAATTCCCGCGCACCTTCAACAGCCAGTTCATCAAGGCTCAGGAAATGCGTTACGGCGAGAACCCGCACCAGAGCGCGGCGTTTTATGTTGAAGCCAAACCGGCCGAAGTCGGTATCGCCACCGCGACCCAACTGCAGGGCAAAGAGCTGTCGTACAACAACGTGGCCGACACCGACGCTGCCCTGGAATGCGTGAAGAGCTTCGTCAAGCCAGCCTGCGTGATCGTCAAGCACGCCAACCCGTGCGGCGTGGCTGTGAGCCCGGACGCCGAAGGCGGCATTCGTCAAGCTTACGAACTGGCCTACGCCACCGACACCGAATCGGCGTTCGGCGGCATCATCGCCTTCAACCGCGAACTGGATGCTGAAACCGCCAAAGCCATCGTCGAGCGTCAGTTCGTCGAAGTGATCATTGCCCCGTCGGTGAGCGAACAAGCCCGCGCCATTGTGGCGGCCAAAGCCAACGTGCGCCTGCTGGCCTGCGGCGAGTGGTCGGCTGACCGCGCTGCCGCGTGGGACTACAAGCGCGTCAACGGCGGCCTGCTGGTACAAAGCCGTGACATCGGCATGATCGGCAGCGAAGACCTGAAAGTCGTGACCAAGCGCGCTCCGACCGAGCAAGAGATCAACGACCTGATCTTCGCCTGGAAAGTCGCCAAGTACGTTAAATCCAACGCCATCGTCTACGCGAAAAACCGTCAGACCATCGGTGTCGGCGCCGGCCAGATGAGCCGCGTGAACTCGGCACGTATCGCCGCGATCAAGGCGGAGCACGCTGGCCTGCAAGTGGCGGGCTCGGTCATGGCATCGGACGCGTTCTTCCCGTTCCGCGACGGTCTGGACAACGCGGCCAAGGTCGGTATCACTGCGGTGATCCAGCCGGGTGGTTCGATGCGTGATGCTGAAGTGATTGCAGCGGCCGATGAAGCCGGCATCGCCATGGTGTTCACCGGCATGCGCCACTTCCGTCACTGATTCAACGCGATCCAAATGTGGGAGCGGGCTTGCTCGCGAATGCAATCTGTCAGCGACAACGGTTTCGACTGACACTGCGCTTTCGCGAGCAAGTCGAATCGTCGCACCGCCGCTCCCACAAAAAAGCAGCTTCATTGCTGCCTCCAGAATGAGCGTCATCCGAGGTTTTAGAAATGAATGTTTTGATCATTGGCAGCGGTGGCCGTGAACACGCCCTGGCCTGGAAAGTGGCTCAGGATCCGCGCGTACAGAAGGTTTTTGTCGCGCCGGGCAACGCCGGTACGGCGATCGAAGCCAAGTGCGAGAACGTCGCCATCGACGTGCTGGCCCTTGAGCAGCTTGCCGACTTCGCCGAGAAAAACGTTTCCCTGACCATCGTCGGCCCGGAAGTGCCGCTGGTGGCTGGCGTGGTTGATCTGTTCCGCTCCCGTGGCCTGGACTGCTTCGGTCCGACCGCCGGCGCTGCACAGCTGGAAGGCTCCAAAGCCTTCACCAAGGATTTCCTGGCGCGCCACAAGATCCCGACGGCCGACTACCAGAACTTCACCGAGATCGAGCCAGCCCTGGCTTATCTGCGTGAAAAAGGCGCGCCGATCGTGATCAAGGCCGACGGCCTGGCCGCCGGTAAAGGCGTGATCGTTGCCATGACACTGGCTGAAGCGGAAGACGCCGTGCGCGACATGCTCGCCGGCAATACCTTCGGTGACGCCGGTTCGCGCGTGGTCATCGAAGAGTTCCTCGACGGTGAGGAAGCGTCGTTCATCGTCATGGTCGACGGCAAGAATGTACTGCCCATGGCCACCAGCCAGGACCACAAACGCGTCGGCGACGGCGACAGCGGCCCGAACACTGGCGGCATGGGGGCTTACTCCCCTGCCCCGGTGGTCACCGCCGACGTGCATCAGCGCGTGATGGATCTGGTGATCTGGCCGACCGTGCGCGGCATGGCCGAAGAAGGCAACGTCTACACCGGTTTCCTCTACGCGGGTCTGATGATCGACAAGGCGGGCAACCCGAAAGTCATCGAGTTCAACTGCCGTTTCGGTGATCCGGAAACCCAACCGGTGATGCTGCGTCTGCAGTCGAGCCTGGTTCTGCTGGTCGAAGCGGCTCTGGCACAAGCGCTGGACAAAGTTGAAGCGCAATGGGACCCACGTCCAAGCGTCGGCATTGTACTGGCCGCCGGCGGTTACCCGGGCGACTACGCCAAGGGTGCAGCGATCAACGGTCTGGACGCAGCCGCAGGCCTGGAAGGCAAAGTCTTCCATGCCGGTACTGCGCTGAAGGATGGCAATGTGGTGACGGCCGGTGGTCGCGTACTCTGCGCCACTGCCATGGGCGCCAGTGTCGGCGAAGCTCAGCAGCAAGCCTACAAGCTGGCGGCGGCCATCGACTGGGAAGGCTGCTTCTACCGTAAGGACATTGGCTACCGCGCCATTGCCCGTGAACGTGGCGAAACCCAGGAATAAGCTGTGCATCAAGTCCGGCCTGGGATACCGTTCCTCGCCGGGCTGTTCCGCCGCCGCGCATCGTTATATTCTGGCATCAACCTACGAAGGGATTTCGCCGTGCGCTGGCTCAGGATTGCCATAAGCTTCACCGTCACGCTGCTGACCTTGCTCTGCATGCTCCCGGCCCTGGCCGCACAAGGCAGTGGCTGGTCGGTATTGCTTGATGATCAGGGCAATCTGCAACTGAGCGACATCCGCTCAGCCCGCTACACCAATCAATTCAGCCCCATCGACCTTGACCGCCTCACGGCAGCCGAGCCCGATGGCGCGTTGTGGCTGCGATTCAGACTGGCGCCCGGCAAGCACGAACAAGTGCTGCGCATCTTCGCCCCCGACCTTTCACACCTCAATCTGTACGTGCTGGACGGCGACAAGCTGATCGAGCAACGCAACACCGGCAACGACCAGCCCCAGTCCGAGCGGCCGCTGCCGAGCAGTGACTTCCTGTTGCCGCTGCCCCAGAGCGACAAGCCCCTCGACGTTTATCTGCGGATGGTTTCCGACCATCAGTTGCGTCCGTACATCACCTTGCAATCAGCCGTGATGAGCGCGGCCAACCACAACCAGACGCTGCTCTACGGCCTGCTGTTCGGCTGCCTCGGCATGCTGATCCTGCACAATCTCATCCGCTACGCCTACACCCGCTCTCGCAGCAGTCTGTGGCTTGCGGTCTGCGAAGTTCTGCTCAGTCTGAGCCTGCTACTGTTGCTTAACCTCGCAGGCCCCTGGCTGCCGAACTGGCACGCGATCCAGACCCCGGGGGCTTATCTGGCCCTGCTGCTGACCGCCCCGGCGGGTTTGATGTTCGCCTACCGATTCTTCGCTCCGCTCGGCCCGCACCCGCTGAATAAACTGTTGCTGGGCGACATTCTGTTCATCGTGATCTGCAGCCTGCTGCTGTTGTTCGTCAACACCCTGCCGCTGAACATCATCACCTACGCCTTGGTGGCCCTCGCCGGCCTGAGCATGCTGCTGGTCGGCTCCTACCATTGGCAGAAGGGTTATCGTCCGGCACGCCTGTTCGTCGCAGCAATGGTTGTGTTCAACATCGGCACACTGATTATCCTGCCAGCGCTGCTGGGGCTGACCCTGGTCGCTCCGCAAGGCCTGATCATGACCCTGATGGCGTTCATCTGCATCAGCGGCCTGCTGATGAGCATCGCTTTGGGCGAGCGCCAGCGCAGCATCACCGAAAGTCGTTTCAGCATCAGCCGCGACCTGGCCGCCAGCAATGCCGAGATCAACGCCAAGGCCGAATTCCTCGCCAAGATCAGCCACGAGATCCGCACGCCGATGAATGGCGTGCTGGGCATGACCGAACTGCTGCTCGGCACGCCGTTATCGGTCAAGCAACGCGACTACGTGCAGACCATCCACAGTGCCGGTAACGAACTGCTGACGTTGATCAACGAGATCCTCGACATCTCCAAGCTCGAGTCCGGACAGATCGAACTCGATGACGTGCAATTCGATCTCAACGCCCTGATCGACGATTGCCTGAGCATCTATCGGGCCAAGGCCGAGCAACAGAACGTCGAACTGATCAGCTTCATTCAGCCGCAAGTGCCACGGGTCATCAGCGGTGACCCGACCCGTCTGCGTCAAACGTTGCTGAGCCTGCTGGAAAACGCCCTGAAGAAAACCGATGAAGGTGAAGTGCTGATCGTCGTCGCTCTCGACGAGCGCAGCGCCAAGCCACGCCTGCGTATTGCCGTACAAGACAGCGGCGCGCCAATGGAGCAGGAAGAGCGCGATGCCCTGATGCACGCCGAACTGCACAGCAAGCACTTCCTTTCGGCCAATCGTCTGGGCGGTAATCTCGGGCTGGTGATCGCACGCCAACTGATCCGTTTGATGCAAGGCGAATTCGGTATCAAGAGCGGCGCCAATCAGGGCAGCACCTTGTGGCTGACCCTGCCACTGGACCCCGACCGTCTCGAACACCCCACCTCCGATCTCGACAGTCCGCTGCAAGGTGCGCGGGTACTGGTCGTCGACGATAACGACACCTGCCGCAAAGTACTGGTGCAGCAATGCAGCGCCTGGGGCTTGAACGTCAGCGCCGTGCCATCGGGCAAGGAGGCGCTGGCGCTGCTGCGTACCAAGGCGCACCTGCGCGATTACTTCGATGTGGTGCTACTTGATCAGAACATGCCAGGCATGACCGGCATGCAACTGGCGGCCAAGATCAAGGAAGACCCGAGCCTGAACCACGACATCCTGCTGATCATGCTCACCGGCATCAGCAATGCGCCGAGCAAGATCATTGCGCGCAACTCGGGGATCAAACGCATTCTGGCCAAACCGGTGGCGGGCTACACCCTCAAGACAACCCTGGCGGACGAACTCAACCAGCGCAACAAAGGCCAGGTGGTGTTCCAGCCGCAAGTGGTCACCCCCGCCACGGCGGCAAAAGTGCCGAGCGACTTCCGCATCCTCGTCGCCGAAGACAACACGATTTCGACCAAAGTGATTCGCGGCATGCTCGGCAAGCTCAACCTGCAACCGGACACCGCCAGCAACGGCGAAGAAGCCTTGCAAGCGATGAAAGCCCAGCGATACGACCTGGTATTGATGGATTGCGAAATGCCGATTCTCGACGGTTTCTCCGCGACGCAGCAATTGCGCGCCTGGGAAGTCAGCAACCAACGCATCCGCACGCCAATCGTCGCGCTGACGGCGCACATCCTTGCAGAGCACAAGGAACGCGCGCGCCAGGCCGGGATGGACGGGCACATGTCCAAGCCTGTCGAACTGTCGCAGTTGCGTGAATTGGTCGAACATTGGGTCGCACAGCGTGACCAGCAAAACCGGACGGCATCGACCTTCTGAGTGGCCTTGTATATCGATTCGATCAAATCTGGAGACTGCTCAGGTATTTAAGCGAGCCGGTTATCACCGACTTTTTGACCTTTTCCCGAAACTGGGCGTAGTGAAGTGTGTTGAAGGTGATGACTGCAAATTGCTCAACGCTTTCGCAGACCAGTGATTCATCCTCGGAGTACAGGAATCCGGGCACCTGGCGCTCAATCTTGAACTGTCGAGAATAAATGCCCATCTCCACCTTGTTCGGCCCGCTCATGATGCAGGGGATCAATTGAAAGATACCGACACTGCCGTGCAGGCTGGTGGACTCGAACACATCTCGCGCCGATGCGTTTCGCTCCATCGCCACCAGCGCACGACGCATGGGCTCGGAAAACGCCTCGCCCATGAGGGTTGAGATCCGCTGCGCGCCCTGGCCGGCCATCAGATTGTTCTGCAAGGGCGGCAAGGTTTGTGGCTTCGGCACATCCCAACCGACAAACTTGAGTACGTTGCGGTAGTACTCGAACCAGTCCCCCGATAACCCATCTTCAAACGCCGCGCGCGTAGCCCTTTGTGCATAAGCGGTGCTCATGCAGATGTCATCTCGGTGTGACGCGGGCAGGCCACCGGCAAATGACACAACGCTACCACCCACCACCGCTGCTTGCGGTGTCATCTGATCCGTCATGATTCAATCTCCGTTGGCAGGGTCAACGTCGCAACATTGCCCGCGACCTTGCCGCTGACTTTCAAGGCAATCGCATCACGCGCAGGGCCGTAAAGGGTTTCGGAAAGATTTGCCCGAGCGTGGTGCACGTAAACCAAACCTTGCAGATCACAAGTGGGGTATGGCTGCTGGAATGGATTGGGGCCTAATACTCGTCGAGTTTTGAACTCGACATACGCACTGGTGATCGAGGTGGGAGATTTCGCGCATATCACCAGCAAACGTACATCCGCCAGCGGCGCTGGCTCTGCGCTCGGCTCGGGCTCAACTGATGCCTGCATGCAACGGCGCAGCAGTTGGAGCGCGGGATCGTCGCCCGGCAACTTTGCAATTCGCGCTAGAACCGTGGCGATTGTATGGGTTTCACCCAAAGCACCGTTAGTCAACATGGCAGTAAACACGTCGGGCGCGAGTTCTTCGGCGTCAAGACTGAACTCCCATGTCTGTTTCGTCTTTTTCTGGCGCAACCAGAAGTCATCGAGAACACCTACATAAGCGTCATACCAGTTTATCCCGGTGGATTTTTCGACCTTTTTATTAGCCACCAATTGCGCCAGCAAGGTCGAGTTGAGCAGATCGTCGTAAGCCGCCACACCATCAGCCTCAGGCACAAGCACAATGGAATTACCAACAACCACCGTTAAATATTCGTCGACCATATCATCCCCTTGAATATAAAAACGGGCAGTCGACATTCGACTGCCCTGCGTTACTTATTAAATCTCGAACTCTTCGATTTTAGTAAGCGCATTCAGACCCAATGCATTGCGGATATACTCGCGCGTTGCGTTGGCGACATCATTATTCTTTTCAAATACTGTTTCGCCGCGGTACATTTTTACGTTGCGAATATCCACATCGACAAACAACACTTTGTCCGATGTGTTCCTGCGCAGAAAACGAACGGCACCGACAGCCATTTTGGGTACGCCGTTTACTTCGGTACAGGCACCGGTGGAGATACCACCTACGCCGTTATTCAGAAGGTTTCGTTCATACAGCGTTAACGCCGTCTCACGTTTGCTGAGGGCCGCAACGGCATCAGTTGCCACTTTCAGCATCAATGCGCTGGTCGGACCGGGCACTGCGACACCCGCGAGAACAGAGCCCAGAATCTCCAACACCAGTTTGTCCATGCGGACACTGGTGCCGCCGACTTCAAGATCACTGTAGTAGATACTGGTAGGCGTCCAGCCCGTGGAGGTCATGGCCTTACGGAAATGAAGATACCAATCCTGGCCTTGATCTTCCTGAGGATACTTTTTGTTCGCCGCCAGGCTGGCGAAAAGAAAGGCATTTTGCGCATCGGTTCGATTTACCTCACTGAGGTTACCCGTAAAGGACAAGATACCTTCACCCACGATAGAGCCTTTACCCGGTACTTCAACAGCATCCCCTGCGGTAATACCCGAGGTAAAACTGCGACTATGAATAGCAGGCACTTGATCGACCTCATACTGCTGAATATCTTTTAAGCAGCTAGCAATAAACCCTTGTTGCATTACTTGGTTACTCATAACGAATTCCTTATCATCATTTAAACAAGTCCTCATGAACTTGCGAAAACAACAATAACCAACCCACCAAGAACGCACAAACTTAAACATGTAACACCAATTACCAAAACAAAAAAAACAGCAACTAACAAGCAAACAAACAAACAAACAAACAAACAAACAACTATGCATAACACTCTAAAAGACAATACCCACAAGTCCTTGAACGACTGATAGACTTCTCCCTACACTCTACTGCTGCGAGCCAAGACCATGCTCCACGTGTTATTCAGCGTTTACCTGAAAATGCTGGTTCTCTACAGCCCGTTCTTCGTGCTGTCCTGTTTCATCAGCCTGACCCGTGGCTATTCGCGCAAGGAGCAACGCCGCCTGGCCTGGAAAGTGGCCGTCGCCACGCTGGTCTCCAGCGTTCTGCTGTACTTGTTCGGACGGGTGATTTTCGATGTGTTCGGCATTACTGTGGATGCGTTCCGCATCGGCGCCGGCAGCGTGCTGTTCATTTCGGCACTGGGCATGGCACAGGGCAAACCCGCAGTGCAGGCCGACAATGTGCAGCAGGATGTGACTATCGTCCCCCTGACCATTCCATTGACTGTCGGCCCCGGCACCATCGGTGCCTTGTTGGTGATGGGCGTCAGCCAGCCGCACTGGGACGATAAACTCACGGCGATCATGAGTATTGCGCTGGCCAGTTTTACCGTTGGCGTGGTGCTTTATCTGTCCAACCGTATCGAACGGATTCTCGGCGATCAGGGTTTGCAGATCGTCAGTCGCTTGATGGGATTGTTTGTTTGCGCACTGGCAGCGCAGATTATCTTTACCGGCGTTAAAGGGTATCTGGTGCACTGAGCAGGGTTATCGACAACGTCTACCCAGCGAACGCCGAGCCCGCCAGTGGGCCCATTCCTGCCCGGCATCAAAAATAAAAAGGTCGCGAACTGTTTGTTCACGACCTTTTATTTTTAGTCTGGCTCGATGTTTCAGACGATCTTTTGAATGACCTTTTCAAGGGTCGCAACCCCTTGATCGACTCTGGCTTGCGACAAGGCTTTCAGCCAATGTTCGACCCCATGCATGTGGTGCTGACCATCGATCCGGACACTTATCTGCACTGGCACACCCGGCTCACCCTCATCGGATTTCACGTCCCGCACAATCAGGCTGTGAGCATTGTCCGGATCGGTGAACACCAGTTGCCCATCGACCAGCGACATCATCAGCCGCTCGCTGGCGGCCATGTCCAGAACCAGTGTGCAAGCGCTTGGCATTTGATCTCCTGAAGAACGCCGACTATCGACCACGATGCAGCTCAACCGCTGCCACGCCTGTTCCGACACCCGATAGCTCGACACCTGCGAACCGAAAGCCAGAATCAACGTGTCGACGCCGTCGGGTAACAGCTCCATAACCTGCGCGATCTCACCGCTCAACTCGAGCGACAGGACGTCCTCCTCACGATGCGCATAGTTACCGGGCCCCCACGAACGATCGGCAGCGTCAGGGCTGAAGATCAGGCCGTCAATCGGGTCAAACAGCATCGGTATCGACGCCTGGCGAGTACCGAGAAACACCGCCCACTGCCCGTCGGCCCGTCCTGTAACAGCGAACAGGCGATCCAGTTCCGGCACGTAATACTGATAGCGATCCGCAGACTGCTCGACTTGCAGTACCGAGGCGTGGGATTGCCCATCCAGCAGCGCCTTCAAACGCGCCTGCAACTGTGCAGGCGTCTGCCCCTGAACCTGCGACCACTGATTCTCGACACTGACGATGCGAGCAGGCTGCTGGTCGAGCAGTTCCAGATTGATACCTTCGCGGGTGCGCCCCAACAGACCCTGCCCATGTTTGAGCACCTGGACGAACGCCCATTGCGGCCAGACTTTTTGTACCAACGGCAGTTGCTCGGCAGACACCAGCCGCGTGCCATCGGCAAAAGCCTGGCGCAACGTCTCGAACGTGACCAACGCCTGCCGGTAAAGCTGCCCCACAGAAACATCCAGCAGCCAGACGGCCTGTTTGTCAGGCGTCAGCCCCAGCAGTTCCAGCTCCTTGCCATCGGCGTTGTCGACCAGCACTCCCTGCCCGTCAATGCACCACACAGCCACGAAGCCACTACCGGACACGTTGCTTAACCCGATGATCGGGAAAGGTGCGCCTTTGTACGATTCGGCCAGCGCAGGTAGCGCGGTCAGCCAGTCCGGGTGCCTTTTCAGCCATTGCTGGCCGAGGCCGACAAACTCAAGAGCACCGTGTTTATCGATCTCCAATAGCCGGCCATCGGCCTTGGTGGCGATGTAGCGTTTACCAGCCTGCGTGACCGCGATGACGTCACGCTCAAGCACTTCGTTTCGATAAAAACCACCCGCCACTCCAGGCGCCACGCCTCGGCTGATCAGCCGGCTTTGCTTGCTGTAAAAGAGCATCGCGAAGTCATCAGGCTCATGCGGCATCAGCATTACCATGTCCCGGTCACTGCCCAGTTCGGCGCGAAAGTACTTGCCGGTGCCACCCTCGCCAAGCCAGGCCTGATCGTGCAGACCTTCAAGAATGTAGGCCCGGGCGTGAACGAACAAGGCGGATTGCCAGGTGCTTGTCCCGGCCATCATGCCCGGTGTTTCATCCCTGAAAGGACGTGGCGTCGCGAAGTGATTGATCAGGGAAGCCCAGTACACGGCGCCTGGCTTGTTGACATAGTCGCGCGCAAGAGACGAAGTCTTGATCCCCGTCAGCACCACGTTCCAATCCGCGATCCGGTAATGCAACGTGACCTCGACCTCCGTCTGCTCAAGCATGCGTTGCGATACCCGCAGCGTACCGTCGTCATCCTGTAGGCAGCCGATGATCTTCGAGCCACTCGCCGGGTTCATCAAACGAAAACGGTGAACGACTGTGCCGGTGACCGCGTCGACACACCACACCGTCGCGTGATCAGGGTGGTAGAACCAGGCATGGTCGACGCTGGCACCACCGAGCACGATCCCCTCCCTGACAACAACCGGCAGATTGCGGGCATACAACATTCGATCCCGCAGCACATCATAGAAAGCGGTGGTGAACACCGATCGCTCACCCGGAGTGAAAGGCACCTTGAACGCGTAAAGAGGCACATACCCGGTCACCCATCGCTGCTCGTTTACCCGTTTACGCAGATGTGCCAGAACCTGCGCCATGCTGCGGCTGGCATCAAGCGTGATCGAGACCAGATGCAATCTGAGGTCATTCCAGTCGATCCGGAATAACTCGCCCCCGGCCAGCTCAATAAACCCGTCGAAGGCATTGAGCACAATGCCGTCGACCTTCAGTTGGGGATCGTCGAAGGTCACGCGTTCGAGGCTGGCCCAAGGCGCGCGAACCACCCATTGAGCGCGCCCTTGCGGGAGCGTCACGGCGACAATCCCTGGTGTGAGCCAGAAATGGTAGAGCCCGGTTTGAGCGGTGATTTCATAGGAAACCAGATTTTTCCACTCCGCCGGCAGCTCCGGCACCACCAACTGACGCACATGCTCGTCCAGTTGCACCTCGATCGTCGTCGGCTTATAGACCGGGTGCAGTTTGTAGAGAATGTGCGGAAACGGTGTGTTGACCGTGAAATAGAAACGCTGATGACCATGCTCGTCGTACTCCAGCTTTTCTACTGCGCTGTTACGCAAATCCGGGTACCAGGTTTCAATGCTACCGCTGGCGTAATCCAGCAATGCCAGGCCAGGCACAACGTACGAGGCGAAGGATGTCGGGACCTCGCTGCTGGCCCGTGGTTCGTGCCATTCTCCGGGCATTGGCGTGTAGGCAAAACCCGGCGTTCCGAGTTGGTATTCGTAACCGTAATAACAGGTCGGCGTACACGGCAGCACGACCGTCTGGATATCGTCGGGCACGACCCTGACCAGATCGATTCGCCCGGGCAGTCCCAGCGACTGACGGATATCGATGGCTTGATGAATTCGCTTCGGATCATCGTTGTACTGCGGTAACTCCAACCCTGCGCGATCCATGGGGTAGAACTTCTGGCTGTCAAAATAAACCTGGCTATTTTGCAGATCCAAGCGCGTGACGACCGCCTCCGGTTCGAAGCGCAGCACACGGCCCTTGCGCGTGTAACCGGCCGTTCCGTAAGCATTCTGAATCTTGCGCAAATGGGCACCCACGGCCCGGGCCTTGTCGCTGATCTGCCCCAGGTTACTGGCGATGGCCGATACACCGATGCCAACACCGAGCAACGGCACTGACACAATAGCGGCGGCAGCGCCGACGGTTCCACCCGCGGCCAGTGCGACGATATCCAGCCCCAGCGCTGACGCATCGAACACCAGTTGCGTGGCCAGCCGCGAGCGCTGCTCCTGGTGGGTGGCAACCGCCAGGCCGTAAATGTCGAAGCCGATATTGGCCACGGAAAAAACAGTCCCGACGCCTGTGGCTGCACGCCCCAGAAGCCGTCCGGACAATGACGATTGGCGTAGCGCCAGACTCTGCTCACTGGCCGCCACCTGACGCACCAGGCGGATTGTCTGTAGCGAATCGCTCAACACGCCATACCCCAACTGGGCGTAACTGACATACACCTGCACCTGCAGGGCTATCGACAATGCCGGGACCTGACCGTGGTCGGCCTGATAGTCGCGATGACGCATTTCGGTGATCAGCGTCTGGATCGCAAAGGCAAAACTCAAACGACTGCCGCCATCGGCTTCACCCGATGCGCGGTCAGCGCCTGCCAGGCTTTTCACCAGACGCTGCACATGTTTTTTGACGTTGCTTAGCCGCGAATCGAGGGTGGTGATATTCAAGGTCTTTTGCGGGTTGCGCGCATCCACCAGCGTCACGCTGTAACGGCTATCGGAATCTTCCCGAACCGTTTCCAGCAGGGGTAAATACTCGCGCCCCACTTTGTGTTCAGTGCGCAAGGCATGAGTGGCCTGTTCAAGCTCACCTGCCCAGTACCGAGCATCGAGTTGCGCCAGACTGGCCCCCATCCGGCTGTTGTCGTTCAACGAGCGTGTACGCGCGATGGCTTGTTTGTCCCACACCGTGGCGGTTTGCGTGTCAACAACGGCGGAGTTTTGCACAAAGCCGTCCAGCAGCAGATTCACCGAAACAACCTTTTGCGCAATCGCCGCTGTATTCAACTCGATGACGTTGAAGTGCGGATTAACTCCGTCACCCAGACCGTACAACCTGGCCAAGGCGCCGTTCTCGGCACTCAGGTAATGCGCCACCCCCTGCTTCAGTTCCTGTACACCTGCAAACCCATAGATCGCAAAGTTCGGCTCATAAAAACGAAAGACGTTCTGATCGCCCACTCTGGTTTTCGCCACCAGCAAGGCGTGATTACCGGTATCGAGCAGCATGACGACGGGCGCCGTTTTCGCCTCAAGCGCCTGTGCGATGTGTTCCAGGCTTTGGCTGCCCAACGGTTTGCCGACATCACTCAGAGGCAAGTCATGCAATTCATCCAGCGCCTGCAGCAAGGTCCGGGCGTCTGCGTCTTCAGGGGTCTGGCTGGCGTTGGCCACCCTGCCGATCAACGCCCGCTCCGCTGACTCGCCACGAGGCAGTGCCGCCGCCATCAACAGTGCCAGCGGATAACACCTGCGGCCGGGGTCACCGGTTGTCTGCATCAGCAGGTCTTGCGGCACCTGCCGGGAAGAAACGGCGCCTGCCTTGACAAATGCCTCACGAACCTGGGCACCGCGATTGAGGATGCGCAGGTGATAGTGACGTTGCGCGGTGTTGTTGATTTGCCCGAGGCGCTCGCCCCATTGACTCAGAGTCAGCGGTTCGTTGAGCGCGAGCACTTTGAGTTCGCGCGCCGTGTGTTTGCCGGATACGCCACCGCGCGCAAGGCCTGCCTGAAATGCCGGTGACGGACGCTGGCGCAAGGCTTTTTCAATGGCATTGAAACGGGCAAACACTCCCCCTTCAGAGGTTTCGCGAGCGATAGTCAGCACCTCTTGCCATGCGCCGGCAAACCCGTTGGCATCCAGGTGCATGGCACCGAAAATACCGCCCAGCATGACCCGCTGCAGCGGGCTCAACTGCTCAAGCGTCAGTGAACCGTGAGCAACATGGGAGAACAGCTCGTTCAAGTTTGTGGTGGACTGCGCCCCATGAGAAACGGGTAAGTCACTGTTAGGCTGCGCGAGGATTTCCTGGCGTGCGTCGAATCCGATGGAAACGTTTTTGTTGAAGGTGATGTCACCACTCAACTTGTCCTTCATTGCACGATTGAACGGTTCGCCCAACTCATCCATCAGTTGTTGCAATACCGAGGTCAACAGCACCGGCTTGCCTTCAATCACCGGCCAGCCTTGTTTGAACGTCAGGGTCTGCTGATTCAGCAACTCTGCCAGATTGCCGGCATAACGTGATTTGAGTTTGCCGGTTTGCCATTTTTCCTGCTCTTTCGCCAACCACTCTTCAGGCTGGGCATTGACGGTCCAGCCGGAGATCGTTTCCTCTTCGGTATTGAAGTTATAGCCTTCACTCAGCGCCAGTCTGTTCATGATGCCGACGTAGTCGGTTTGAAGATGAGTTTCGATATATCCCCGCAAACCTATGTTGGCGGCACCGGGGCCCGTCAGGTTTATTGTGCCGCGAGCGTCGATGCGAATACCGTCCTGGTAGTAACTTAAAATGGACTGAGCCAAATGACTCAGAAAATCTTCGACTGATGGCGTGAGCTTTCCTTCTGCTCTTTTTTCGTTCATGACGTTTTCAATCAGACCCGACAACTTGTCGATTTCCGACCAGTTGATACCCGCCTCGGCAGCCCTGCGTTCAACGGTTTGCAAAGCGTCATAATTGAAGCGAATCAACTGCATGATCGACAGGGTCATACCACTACGAGGATGTGCCAGGAAGTGCGCATTCATTTGTCGGTCGAATTGAATGCCCATGCGAAATCCATTCTCGGGCACTCGCGCATCGGCCGATGGAACAAATATGTCACGGGCATCCGGCTTGCCGCGCGCGAAAGCGAGCAGCGACGCCTTGTGACTGGCAGGAATTTTGTCGGTTTTATCCGCATAACGTGCGCGATCCCGTCCCGGCATCAGTGCCTCGTTGTGATTGAGTAACAACTGCAAGACACCCAACCGCTGTACATCATCGAAACCACTGATATCCACCCCACCCAACTTATCGGCCAGCGGTGGCAAGTAATCCATATCGCTGTAACGACCACCCTCCAAATACTCGGCCTGCAACCGCACAACATCACTGGCCGCGGCAAAATTGCCACGCAGGGCGACTTCTCGCTGGTAGACATCCTGTAAAAAGTGGTCGGCGAACTCATGCCTGACGTCACGCAACTGCAGATCCTGGCCGGCCATTGCCAGATGCGTCTCAAGGCAGCGCTGGCGAAAGGCGTCGAGGGTTGCACGGTCCTTGCCGTAAGCGCGGACCATCAGGTCAATGCGTGCCGCGTCCGCTTGACCGCGCCATTGCGGTTGTTCGAGATACTCGAACATCTGGTGTTTCAACACCCGTGCGCGATCCTCGATCATCCGTGCCAGGTAGTTGGGGTGGGTGACCTTGTCGCCTCCCGCCTCCATGGCATGCGCTCTTGCACTGTCGAGAATCACCCGGTTCATCTCAAACGCCAACAATGCATCACTGTCGAACCAGAGATTGAACCGATACCCCTCAGGCTCCAGTACTGCGCGCCAGATGTTCATGTAATCACGCTGGATGTCACCGACTTCACTGCCACCAACCCAGACGAAGTGCATGATCTTCGGCACTGGCCGGGCGACGCCATGAAGCATGTCCACCGTCGCCGACAGCCTCGCCTCCGACTGACTCAGCCAGTTTTTAATCCGATTGATCTCCACAGGCACGGGTGTCTTCTTGCGGTCCAGCAATGTTGTCAGCGACTCTTGGAAAAGTTTCAGCGACAGCCATTGTTCGGCTTCATTGTGCGTTTGATTGAACAATTGATAGTACGTGGCCAGTGCCGTGTATTCGGCGGAACCGGCAAACTCGCTCAATGCCATTTGAAGTGCTGAATAATCTTCAGCCGATATGAACCTGTAGTCATCCGTATTCTTTTTCATCGCTCTCATCCTTGAATCAACTATTCAAAAGTCGGACAAAACTAAGGCGTAAACACGGAGCACTCAAAAGTGAAGAAACGCAAGTAATGTCAAACGAAACATTGAACAACATTCAGCGTCGACAACGGCATAATTCGGCAACAACTGCGCCGGGGCATTTCAAACCAATAAACGCACAAGGCCGCGAACCCGGAAGGTTCGCGGCCTTGTTTATACGCACTGACTTTAAACGCGAAAAGTATTAACCCGATGTCACGTCGACTTGAAGTTGCTTACAACATTCTCGACGCTGCAACGATGGTTTTTTTCAAGAAACCGGTTTTTCCCCATACCAGCGTGGCGTATAGACCCAATCTCCACCGCCGGCACGGGCAAAAGTGCAAGTGGTGGAAGAACCAATCAACACCATGGTGCGCATGTCCACCTGATCGGGGGTCAAGGCGCCGAGGGTCGTCGTACGCAAGGTCTGCCCCGGACGCCCGATGTCTCGCCCCAGTACCACGGGCGTTTCGGCGCTGCGATGTTGCGCCACGATTTCCAGCGCGCGGCCCAATTGCCATGGGCGCGCACGGGAGATCGGGTTGTAGAAGGCCAGTGCCAGGTCCGCTTCGCCGGCCAGATCCAGACGTTTTTCGATAATCGACCAGGGTTTGAGGTTGTCCGACAGCGACATCACACAGAAATCATGCCCCAGCGGCGCGCCGGCCTGAGCGGCGGTGGCAAGCGAAGCAGAGACGCCCGGAAGAATGTCCAGATCAACGCTGTGCCAGGCCGGGTCATCGGACTCGTGCAGCGCTTCGAGCACTGCCGCAGCCATGGCGAACACCCCCGGATCACCGGACGACACCACAATCACCGAACGCCCGGCAGCCGCCAGCCTGAAGGCGTGGCGGGCACGTTGCATCTCTTCACGGTTGTCGGTGCAATGCTGCACCTGATCGTCACGGAACGGGCCGGCCATACGCACATAGGTTTCGTAGCCGAGCACGTCGGTGGCGCGGGCCAGTTCGGCTTTCACCGCTGGCACCATCAGTTCGGCAGCGCCGGGGCCGAGGCCGATGACGGCGAGACGACCGCGCGCACGCCCAACTTGCGCGATGTCCAACGGTTGCTCAGCGAGAGCCAAAGTGATGCCGTGTACAGATTCAATCATCGACACGCCCGGCAATGCCGGGAGTTCGTCCGTTGCGCCAATAAACCGCAGCGGCACGCCCAGTTCCAACGCCGCTTCACGCAGATTCGCCGAAGCCATCTGCGTGTCGATCGCCACCAGACACGCCAACGATTGCACCGCCACTTTCGCGTCGTGCAACGCTGTACGCAGGGTGTTTGGCAGATCGGTGACGTCGGCGCTGACCAGCGCCGCCACACTGCGCGGATAGATCAGCAGCTCATTGGCGCTGGCTTCGCGCTCGGCACTGCTCACATGAATTGAACGCTGCGCCTGCGGATCTTCCGGCAACTGTGCCTGCGCCAGCCACGGCGCGGCGCCTTCGATGCGCACGCTGTGCCCGGCCAGCAGATCGGAGACAAAACGCTTGCCCAGCTCCAGATCCGCCAGTGCGTAGCCGCTCGGGGGATTGAGCAGGCAGGTGCCAAAACGCAGCTCGCCGCTGGTCGTAATGGCCGGGGCGACTTGCAGCCCGGCGGCGATTTCCCGCGCCATGACGTTCACGCCGCCGAGGCCACCAAGCAGCGGCACCACGGCGCTGCCGTCTTCGGCGACGGCGAGAACCGCAGGCTCGGCGCCCTTCTCCAGCAACAGCAGCGCCAGCGTGCGAATGACAATCCCGGCCGCACACAGGGCAATGATCGGCGTGTCCTGCTGATACAAGTCACGCAGCGTGGCGCCGAACTCCGGATAGGTGCAGTCAGCGCCTTCGACCCGACCCGCCAGGCCATGGATCTGCGCAGCGGGGTATACCTGCTGAATACGGCGGGCGGTGGCCAGGCTGCCCTGACCGAGAATGACGATGGCGGGTGTGGAGTAAGTCATCAGCCTTGCCACCGCTCGCCAGGCACGATGATCAGCGAGAAGTACGGCGAGGACATCGGCTCGACCTGATCCATCGGCACGATTTTCTGATTGGCCATGGTCGCGCGCTCGACATACAGCGCGCGCTCAGCCAGACCGAGCTCTTCGAGCACCTGACGCACTTTGGGGAAATTGCGCCCCAGCTTCATGATCACCGCCGCATCGGCATCGGCCAGGCGTCGTTTCAACTCTTCATGGGGCAAGACCCCGGACAGCACCGACAGGCTCTGATTGCGATATACCAACGGCGCGCCGAGTACCGAAGCGCCGCCGAGCATCGAGCACACGCCCGGCACCACTTGCGCCTCGTAACGGCTGGCGAGGCGATCGTGCAAATACATGTAGGAGCCGTAGAAGAACGGATCCCCTTCACAGATCACCGCGACGTCGCGACCGGCATCCAGATGCGCGGCCACCGTTTGGGCCGCTTCATCGTAGAAATCACTGATGACCTGTTCATAGGAAAGCGGTGCCGGCAGCGCTTCGGTGGTCACCGGGTAAACCAATGGCAGCAGGTTCTGTGCTGCTTGCAGGTGCGCTTCGATGATGCCGAATGCGTTGCCCTTTTTGCCCTTGGCCACGAAGTACGCCACCACGGGCGACTCGCGCAGCAGGCGCAGCGCCTTGACGGTAATCAGTTCCGGGTCACCGGGGCCGACGCCCAGGCCAATCAAACGACCTTTTGCCTGCATCATTCGATCTCCGTGGCGAGGGCGTTGACGGCGGCGGCGGCCATCGCGCTGCCACCGAGCCGGCCTTGCATGATCACGAACGGCACGCCTCGGCTGTCGGCCGCCAGCGCGGCTTTCGATTCAGCGGCGCCGACGAAGCCCACCGGGAAGCCGAGGATCAGCGCCGGTTTCGGCGCCCCGGCGTCGAGCATTTCCAGCAGATAGAACAGCGCGGTCGGCGCGTTGCCGATTACCACCACACTGCCTTCCAGATGCGGCCGCCACAGTTCCAGCGCGGCGGCAGAACGGGTGTTGCCCAACTCACGCGCCAGCACCGGCACGCTCTCATCGCGCAGGGTGCAGATCACTTCATTGTTGGCCGGCAGACGCGCGCGGGTCACGCCTTCGCAGACCATGCGTGCATCACAGAGGATCGGCGCACCGGCAGCGAGCGCATCGCGCCCGGCCTTGCCTGCCCCTGCCGAGAATTGCAGACCGTCGACAGCCTCGACCATGCCGCAGGCGTGGATCACCCGCACCGCGAGTTTTTCCAGGTCGGCCGGGATGCGCGCCAGATTGGCCTCGCGGCGAATGATCGCGAAGGAGTTGCGATAGATCTCCTGACCGTCGCGGATGTAATCAAGCATCAAGGGAGCTCCGAGAGCGGGCGTCGAGCAGGGTCGCGGCCGCTTCAATAGTAAGGTTGCTTGCGCGCAACGCGCCGAATCCCGGCAGCAAAGCATCGCGAAAATAGAGGTCGTAATGACCGGGACTGACGGCCAGCAAGGTCACCGGGGCACAGTGGGCGGCGGCGCACGAACGCGGGCAGCCGCACAGGTGCGCACTCACACCCGGGGGCAGCAGTGGCGCCAGCAGGCGGGCATCCTGCTTGGTGTCGGCCAGACCTTTGCCACAGCCGTCAGAACCGGTACAGGCGATCAGTCGCGCCAACGGTTCGAGGGGCTGCGTCAACAGGTTCAGGTGTTGCAGGCTGCGCAGCACCTGCGCCGCGTCACACGGTTTCACGTTGGGCAGCAACAGACTTTGCCAGGGTGTGAAACGCAGGCTGCCATCACCGAACTGACGCGCCAGTTGTGCCGCGCCACGCAGCATGACCGGGTCGAGACGCCCCAGTGGCGGCACGGCACCGACATAGACCCGGTTATCGGTGTGCTGCGGATGAACGCCGATGTGCAAATCATCCGCCGCTGATGCGCGCTGCCAGTCCATGACCGATTTAACCGGCACACGCTCTCGCAACCGCTCAAGAAAGGCCCGCATGGGCAACTCTTCGAGCAAATGACGCATGCGCGTCTGCTCCGGTCGGGTCAGGTCAAGGAACAACGCCAGCACCGCCACGACCAGCGCATGGCCGTTTTCCAGCGACACGGCGCCGACTGCCCGGTCCGTCGGGCATCCGGCAAGCCCGAACGCCAACAGCACTTCGCCGTCGTGTTCGAACGCCGACAGCCACAGATCATGCGGATGTTCGAGCATCGCCAGCGCTTCCCCGCCGTCCAGTTGCACGGCGAACTTGGCGCTCAGCTCAGAGCAGCGTGGGTGGCTTTGCAAGGTGTCGAGAATCTGCGCGGCGAGTGCGCGGGTATCGACACGCATCTGCCGGTCGATACCCGCGGCGGGGCTGAGCATGAGATTGCGTACATCGTCGCCGGCAGCACTTCGCGGCCCTAGACCGGCGGCCAGCAGACTGTCGATCAGGGCGGCGCTGTGCGGGCCGATCCCGCGAATTTGCAGGTTGGCGCGGTTGGTCGCCTCGATCACGCCGCCAGCAAACCGCTGGGCAGCCTGCGCCACGGCATCGGCCTGATCCGCGGTGATCGAGCCGCCATTGAGCTTGATCCGGCAGATGCCACCGTCCAATGCCTGGACGATACGCAGCAACCCCGGGCAGGCCGAGGGGCGTATGGCGGTGGACATCGGGCGTTCGTTCAAGGGGCTGACCGGCTGCGTGGGAAAGGCGCTTCGTGGACGAAGGCGCGGTATTATGCCTGCTTTGTCCGGTGGCATGAAAAGTCTGCCCGTCGGATCGACATGTTTAGAGGAATATAGATGTCACCCTGGCTGACGGTTGTGGGAATCGGTGAAGACGGCTTCAAGGGCTTGGGCAAAAACGCCCGGCGAGCCCTGATGGGCGCCTCGCGGATCGTCGGTGGCCAGCGGCAACTGGATTTACTGCCAGTGTGCATTCGCGGCGAGCGGGCGTTGTGGCCGAGCCCGTTTTCCCTCGCGCCGGTGCTGGAACAACGCGGCGCGGCCGTCTGCGTGCTGGCCAGCGGTGACCCGATGTTCTACGGCGTTGGCGCCAGCCTCGCGCGTCAGGTGCCGAGCAACGAGATGCTGATTCTGCCCGCGCCGTCCTCCTGTTCGCTGGCCGCTGCCCGCCTCGGCTGGCCATTGCAGGACGTGGTGACACTGTCACTGGTCGCCCGGCCGCTGGCGGCGCTCAATGCCCAATTGTTCAGCGGCGTGCGCCTGTTGCTGTTGAGCAACGACGGGCAGAGCCCGGCGGCTGTGGCGGCGCTGTTGCGTGATCGTGGTTTTGGCGCGAGCCGGATGAGCGTTCTGGAGCATCTGGGCGGTGCGGCCGAGCGGCGGCTCGACAGCAGCGCCAATGACTGGAACAACGCGCCGACGGCCGATCTCAATGTGATTGCCATCGAATGCCTGGCCGACAGCCACACTCCGCGTCTGTCGCGCCTCGCCGGCCTGCCCGACTCGGCCTTCCGGCATGACGGTCAACTGACCAAGCGCGACGTGCGCGCCATCACCCTCGCCCGCCTCGCCCCGACGCCGGGCGAATTGCTCTGGGATGTCGGCGCCGGCAGCGGCTCGATCGGCATCGAATGGATGCGCACCCACCCGGGCTGCCGGGCGCTGGCCATCGAAGCCGATGAGGGCCGTCAGCAATTGATCGAACACAACCGCGAGGCGCTGGGTGTGCCGGGACTGCAACTGATCCGTGGTCGTGCGCCGCAGGCTCTCGCCGGTCTGGAGCGCCCGGACGCGATTTTCATCGGTGGCGGCGTAACCCGCGAAGGTGTCTTCGAGGCGTGCTGGGAGCAGCTCAAACCCGGTGGCCGTCTGGTCGCCAACGCGGTGACCCTGCAAAGCGAAATCACCTTGATGAACTGGCGCGAACGTTACGGCGGCGAGCTGACGCGCATCCACGTCGCCCAGGCGCAACCCCTGGGCGAGTTCGACACCTGGCGTCAGGCGCTGCCGATCACCTTGCTCGATCTGGTCAAACCTCTCGATGCGTGACGAAACCGCCGAACAACCCGCACCACTGCGCAGCGGCCTGACCACCGGCAGTTGCGCCACGGCCACCAGCCTCGCCGCCGCACGCCTGTTGCTCGGCGGCACTGCAGCCGACGCCGTGCAAATCGTGCTGCCCAAAGGTAAACAGGTGCAGATGCGTCTGGAGTTCTGTCGACTGACCGACAACGGCGCGGAAGCCGGGACGATCAAGGACGCCGGCGACGATCCGGACGTGACCCACGGCGCGCTGCTCTACTCGCAGGTGCAACTGATGACCGAGCCAGGCGTTCGTTTCATGGCCGGCAAGGGCGTTGGCACCGTGACACGCCCGGGCCTGGTGCTGGCCGTGGGGGAACCGGCGATCAACCCGGTGCCACGCAAGATGATCAGCGACCACCTGAGCCTGCTCGCCGCCGAGACCGGATACGCTGGCGGCTTCGAGGTCACGGTGAATGTCGAGGGCGGTGAAGCGCTGGCGCTGAAAACCATGAACCCGCGCCTGGGCATTCTCGGCGGGCTGTCGATCCTCGGCACCAGCGGCATCGTCCGGCCGTTTTCCTGCGCGGCGTACATTGCATCGATTCATCAAGGCATCGACGTCGCCAAGACCAACGGTTTTCTGCACATCGCGGCCTGCACTGGCAACGCCAGCGAAGACACCATGCGCCGGGTCTACGACCTGCCGGAAATCGCCCTGATCGAAATGGGCGACTTCGCAGGTGCCGTGCTCAAGCATCTGCGCAAGGTGCCTGTGGATAAACTCAGCCTGTGCGGTGGCTTCGGCAAGATCAGTAAATTGGCGGCCGGGCATATGGATCTGCACTCGCGACATTCCAGCATCGACTTGCCGCAACTGGCCGAATGGGCCGCCGCCATCGGTGCCGATGAAGGTTTGCAGCGCGACATTCGTGCAGCGAACACCAGCCAGCAGGCATTGGCCATGGCCAGTGCGGTGGGGATCGCGCTGGGCGATGAGGTGTGTCGCCACGCGCTGAATTTCGCCCGCAGCGTGGTGCCGGCGCAGGTACAGGTCGAAGTGTTTGCGATTGACCGTCAGGGCGGCATCGTCGGTCACGCAGGAGGGTTTGCATGAAGCGCATTTTGCTACTGGGCGGCGTGACCGAAGCACTGGCCATCGCCCGGACTTTAGGGCCTTCGCACATTTACAGCCTGGCCGGGGTGGGCCGTGTGCCCACCGACCTGACCTGCCAGGTGCGCATCGGCGGCTACGGTGGCGCCCAAGGGCTGGCGCAATTCATCCGTGACGAAGGCATTGATCTGCTGTTCGACGCCACCCACCCCTATGCCGCGCAAATCAGCCAGAACGCCGCCACCGCCGCGCAACTGACCGGCATCCCCTGCTGGGCCCTGCGCCGCCCCGCATGGCAGCCGCAACCGGGTGACGATTGGCGCGAAGTCAGCGACTGGACCGAATTGATCAGCGCTCTGGCGCCGTTTCGCCGCCCACTGTTCACCCTCGGTCGCGAACCGTTGCAGCATCTGGACGAAATCCCGGCGGATCAATTCTGGACCCTGCGCGCCCTCGATGTTTATCCCGGCAACGAACGCTGCGAAGTCATCGGCGCGCGCGGGCCGTTTCTGCTGGAGGATGAACGGACGTTGTTCGAGCGACGGCAAATCGATGTGCTGATCAGCAAGAACAGTGGCAGCACCGCGACCGAGCCGAAGCTTGCAGTGGTGCGCGAGCGTGGGGTGCCGGTTCTGGTGTTGAAGCGGCCGGGGTTGCCGGGGGTTGATCGGGAGTTTCTGTCGCTTCAAGAAACACTGGCTGCGTTGGAGGCAATCGACCTGTAGGGCAAGATCCATAGCTTGTGTGATAAGTAACCTATTCGTTACCTTCTGAGCCAGCCGTGATCACACTCGAAGAATATCTGCAGGAAGATGAATCAAGCCCGTTTGGCCGGTGGATTTCCACGCTGAACGTACAGGCGCCAATCAAGGTTTCTAATGCAATGATTCGATTGGAAATGGGCAACACTTCCAACATCAAATGGTTCGACGGTCTAGGCGAATACAGAATCAATTGGGGACCAGGGTACAGAATCTATCTCGTACAAGAAGGAAAACGGCTGATCATTTTGTTCGGAGGAGGAGACAAATCCACACAAAAAAAGACATCAAACAGGCGAAAGCGTTGATAGCCGAATTTCGAACTCGAAAAAAAGCTGAACAGGACCGGAGGTAATTTGATGGTTCTCACTCGAAGCTACAAACGTTCAATTGCAGAACGTGCCCAACGAGACCCGGAGTTTGCTCAAGCATTGCTGGATGAGGCCGCTACGCTGTTCCTGAATGGCGAACCAGAATTGGCGAGGATCATTTTGCGCGATCTTGTTAACGCGACGGTCGGCTTCGAAGAGCTTGCAAGGGAGACCCAAAAACCCAGTAAAAGCCTGCATCGAATGCTGTCAGCCAACGGTAATCCGAGCATGGACAACCTGGCCAGAATATTTTCGGTAATCCGCGCTACGCTTGGTGTCGATATGCAGGTTCATGCCGTACCAGTGAACTGAGCAAGTAATTGAAGAGAGCGCTGCGACACCAAACCGCACGACGCTTTTTTACTTATCGGCCCCGATCAGGCTAAATAGCCGCGCCTGATCGCCCACCCAACGGATCTGTCCCATGAACCGACAACGGCTAGCCATTGCCTGGATCGCCTGCTTTGCAGTGCTGTTCAATATGCTCGCCATGCCGATGACGGGGGCGATGGCGCAAGCGGCCAATTCACCGGCCGAACAACTGCTGTGGAGCAGTTTCTGCACCGGCAGCGGGACGAAAATGGTGGCGATCGACATCGGCGCCACGGATCAGCAAGCCCCGCCCAGCGACAGCCATTCCAACATGCAGCATTGCTGGTGTTGCTCCGGGTCGGCGCCTTTGGTGGCGCTGCCGGGACATGCGCCGCAGCTGTATTTCGCCCGTTACGAAAGCCATCGCAGCGTCGCGCCGGTTTCACTGCAAACACCCACACCGCGCCAGCAATGGCCGAGCCTCAATCCCCGCGCTTCCCCTCTGGTTTGATTTGTTCGCGCAATTGACCTGCGTTTCAAATCGTTCTGGAGAACTGCCATGTTGAAAAAAATCATCGTCCTCGCTGCGTTGCTGTTGCCAGCGTGTTTTGCCCATGCCCATGAATACAAGGCCGGGGAACTGGAAATCGCCCACCCGTGGTCGCAGGAACTGCCGCCCAACGCACCCACCGTCGCGGCGTATTTCGTGATTCACAACGCCGGCAAAACGGCCGATCGACTCCTCAGTGTCGACTCGCCCATCGCCCCCCAAGCGCAATTGCACGAGCATGTGATGCAGGGCGATCTGATGAAGATGCAGCAAGTGCCGAGCGTAGACATTCCGGCCGGCGGCAAGGTGACGTTCGCGCCGATGGCCTATCACGTCATGCTGCTCAACCCGACCGATCGCAGCCTGCTCAGCGACGGCAAACGCTTTCCGCTGACGATGCATTTCGAGAAGGCCGGGGACGTCACCGTCGAAGTCGCCGTGCTGAAGAAACCGCCGCACGACATGCCGGAACACGCGCACGCCCAATAACCGATACGGTTAACGACGCCCATGCGCCCGCTGAGCGCCAGGCCATCCCTGCAACGCCGTCAGACTGAACACCTGACCTGCGGCAGCTGGATTGCCCTGTTCGCCATGTTGATGATTTTCATCGGCCCACTGATTTCTCAGTCGATGCCGATGGATCAACACGCCTCGACCTCCATGCCGATGAGCATGGAGATGTCGATGGACATGCCGGGCATGGATCATGCCGGGCACGATGCCAAACCCAGCGCTGAACACTGCCCGCCGCAATCCTCGCATCATGCGCTGTGGGAAAAGTGCGGTTATTGCAGCCTGCTGTTCAATTGCCCGGCGCTGACCGGTGGCGGCACGTTTACCGCGTTCAGCATCGCCCACGCCAACACGTTCACCCCGCCCTCCCCGCGCCTGGGCCATGCCCGGCCAACCTTCTTCCCCGGCGCCCGCCCCCGCGCCCCGCCCGTCGCCGCGTAAACACCCCCTCTGATTGCACACGGTTGAGAAGACAGCTTCAGGCTGCCGGCTGTGTCGTTTACGACTGTTTGATGGAAATTGTCATGTCCAGGTTTTCTGCTGTTCCACGCTCGGGCGCTGCCCAGGCGTCCTTCGCTTTGAACGAATCGCGTATTCGTTTCAGGCACGCGACCGCCGTCCTTTGCGGCGTCCTGCTGTCCCCCCTGGTGCTGGCCGATGATCACGCCGCACACGCGGATGAACTGAGCCCGACGGTGATCACCGCCATTGCACCGAGTTCGCCACTGACCGTTGTCACCAACCCCCAGGACCCGCGCCAACCGGTGCCGGCCAGTGATGGCGGCGATTACCTGAAGACCATTCCGGGCTTCGCCCTGGTGCGCAACGGCGGCACCAACGGCGATCCGGTGCTGCGCGGCATGTTCGGTTCGCGGCTCAACATCCTCACCAACGGCAGCATGATGCTCGGCGCCTGCCCTGGCCGCATGGACGCGCCAACCTCGTACATTTCGCCGCAAACCTACGACAAGCTCACCGTCATTAAAGGCCCGCAAACCGTGCTTTATGGCCCCGGTGCATCGGCCGGCACGGTGCTGTTCGACCGTGAACCGGAAAGCTTCGGCGAACTCGGCACGCGGGTGAATGCCAGCATCCTGGCCGGCTCCCACGGGCGCTTCGACAAGGTCATCGACGCCGCTGCCGGCGGGCCGTTGGGTTATGTAAGGGTGATCGGCAACACCGCGCATTCGGACGACTATCGCGACGGCAACAATGACACTGTCGCTTCACGCTACGACAAGTGGAACGGCGATGTTGCGCTCGGCTGGACCCCGGACGCCGACACCTTGATCGAGCTGACTGCCGGCAAGGGCGACGGCGAAGCCCGCTACGCCGGTCGCGGCATGGACGGTTCGCAGTTCCTGCGCGAAAGCCTCAGCCTGCGTTTCGAAAAGTCCAACATCAGCGATGTGCTGGAGAAACTCGAAGCACAGGTCTACTACAACTACGCCGACCATGTGATGGACAACTACACCCTGCGCACGCCGTCCGGTACGGGGATGATGGCCGGCCCCATGGCCTCCAACGTTGATCGCCGGACCCTCGGCGCACGCATCAAAGCGACCTGGCGCTGGGCCGATATCCAACTGATCACCGGGCTGGATGCACAGACCAACGAACACCGTCAGCGCAGTTCGATGGGCATCGATACCTACAAGGATCTGCCTTATACCAAGGACGCCGACTTCCATAACTATGGCGTGTTCAGCGAGATGACATGGTACGCCGCGGACCGTGACCGGTTGATCACCGGCGCTCGGGTCGACCGGGCGTCAGCCAAGGATTATCGGCAGAGCACCGGTTCGGGAATGATGTCGCGCCCCAATCCAACCGCCGACAACACCCGTGCCGACACACTGCCAAGCGGCTTCGTGCGTTACGAGCATGACCTGGCCGACAGCCCGGCCACGCTCTTCGCCGGCCTCGGCCATGTGCAGCGCTTCCCGGATTACTGGGAACTGTTTTCGCCCAAGTCGGGCCCCGCAGGTTCGGTCAACGCGTTCGACTCGATCAAACCGGAAAAGACCACCCAGTTCGATTTCGGCGTGAACTACAAGAGCGCCGAACTCGAAGCCTGGGCGTCGGGCTACATCGGCGTGGTGCGCGATTACATCCTGTTCGATTACACCCCCGGGATGATGGGCACGACCTCCCGCGCCGAGAACATCGACGCGCGAATCATGGGCGGTGAACTCGGAACGGCTTACAAACTCACCGATCACTGGAAAGCCGATGCAACCCTGGCCTACGCCTGGGGCAAGAACAGCAGCGACGGCAAAGCCCTGCCGCAGATGCCGCCGCTCGACGCACGTTTGGGCCTGACTTACAGCGAAGACAACTGGAGCGCCGGTGCACTGTGGAGAGTGGTGGCCAAGCAAAACCGTATCGACCAGAACAAGGGCAACGTGGTCGGCAAGGACTACGACAAGAGTTCGGGCTTCGGTGTGTTCTCGCTCAACGGTGCCTACCGGATCAACAAGAACTGGAAGGTCAGTACCGGCGTCGACAACCTGTTCGGCAAGGCTTACGCCGAACACCTGAACCTGGCGGGCAACGCCGGTTTCGGCTACCCGGCCAACGACCCGCAAGCCATCAATGAACCGGGGCGCACGCTCTGGACCAAGGTGGACATGAGTTTCTAACGAAGCTGCCCCCTCCCCTGTGGGGGCGGGCTTGCTCGCGAAAGCGGTGTATCAGGCGCCAGCAATGTTGGCTGTGCCGCCATCTTCGCGAGCAAGTCCGCTGCCACAGGGGTAATGCGGTGTTCCACCCAATGCAGAACAACTAAAAGATCCAAGCCAAGCGGAGCAAACGTGATGCAAAAGCCCAAACCGAATTTCTACAACCTGGCCTGGCGTTGGCATTTCTATGCCGGTCTGTTCGTCGCGCCCTTCATGGTGATGCTGGCCCTGACCGGCATCGTTTACCTGTTCAAACCGCAGCTCGATTCGCTGATGTACAGCAGCCTGCTCAACGTCCCGGCCGGGCACCACACCGTTGCGGCCGACGATTTGCTACAACGGGTGAAAAGCGCCTACCCACAAGGCCAGGTCACGCAATACCTGCCACCGTTGAACGCCGAGCGCAGTGCGCAATTTGTCGTCAAGAACGCCGGGCACGAACTGAATGTGTTCGTCGACCCGTACCACGGCGACATCCTCGGCGAGCAGGATGCCAAGCAGAACCTGCAAGCCATCGCCCGGGCGATCCATGGCGAATTGATGATCGGCACTGTCGGTGACCGTCTCATCGAAATGGCCGCCGGATGGGGCGTGGTGCTGGTGGTGTCGGGGCTTTTCCTGTGGTGGCCGCGCGGTCAGGCAGCGGGGATTCTCTGGCCGCGCTTGAACAGTCGCGGCCGCGTGTTGTGGCGTGACCTGCACGCCGTCACCGGGTTCTGGGGCGCGACCCTGTTGCTGGTGATGCTGCTCAGTGGCATGACCTGGACCGGCTTCTGGGGCAAACAATACGCACAGGTGTGGAACGTGTTCCCGGCCGCCATGTGGGACAACGTGCCGACCTCTGACGTCGAGGCCCGCAGCCTTAACAGCGCCACCCGCCAGACCGTGCCATGGGCGATGGAAAACACGCCGATGCCGATGTCCGGCGATCACGCCGAGCACATGGCCCACGGTGACGCCCACGCAGGCCCCGCCGCGCCTGCCATCAGCCTGCAAGCAGTGCAGGACATCGCCAACCAACGTAAGGTCGAACCGGGTTACAGCATCACCCTGCCAACCACCGCGACCGGCGTATTCACCATCGCCGTGTTCGCCGACGACCCTCGCAACGACGCCACCCTGCATGTCGATCAGTACACCGGCAAGGTCCTCGCCGATGTGCGTTTCGAGCAGTACGGCGCGGTGGCCCGCGCCACCGAAATCGGCGTGATGCTCCACGAAGGCAAGATGTTCGGCACTTTCAATCAGATCGTCGTGCTACTGATCTGCCTGATGATTTTGCTCAGCGCCGTCAGTGGTGTGGTGATCTGGTGGAAACGTCGGCCACAGGGCAAGTTGGGTGTGCCTCCGCTGCGTCATGATTTGCCGAAATGGAAAACCGGGGTGGTGATCATGCTCGCGCTGGCGGTGATTTTCCCGCTGGTGGGCGCTTCGTTGGTGGTGGTGTGGTTGCTGGATCGCCTGCTGTTGTCGCGCCTGGGCCGCCAAGCTGAATCTGCCTCAACTTCATCGTGAAGCAGGCGAGATGCGCGGTTTAGACAGATCTATAAACTGCTGGGGCTTAAACTCCGGCTTTTTTTAGTGTTACTGTATAACGCAAATATGCCGCTCTGCCCGCAACCAAAAGTTGCGGGCTTTCTTTTGAAGAAGTGATTCACCACCCCGATGAACAAGTACCTCTTGTCCAGTCTCTGTCTGTTCGGCCTGAACAACGCCTATGCCGACAACCAGGCGCTGACACTGCCCACCGGCACCATCAGCGCACCGGTCATCGACGACGCAAGCGTCAGCCTCAACACGCCGACCACCGCCGGCTCGCGCCTGAATCTCAACGCCATGCAAACCCCTGCCAGCGTCCAAAGCCTCAGCGGCGAACAGGTTCGCGCCCGGGGCGATCGCAGCGTGCAGGACGCCGTGTCGCGCAGCACCGGCATCAGCCGCACCGGTACGCCAGGCGATGGCGGCACCTCGTTGCAGGCACGCGGGTTTACCGGGCAGAGTTCGGTGATGCAGTTGTATGACGGCAATCGAATGTACAGCGGCATGGGCACAGTGACCTTTCCGGTCGACACCTGGTCGGTGGAACGCGTCGATGTGCTGCGCGGCCCGGCCTCGGTGTTGTACGGCGAAGGCGCGACCGGCGCGGTGGTCAACGTGACCCCGAAGAAGCCGTTCGAAGGTGAAATCGAAAACCATGTGCGCGTCGGCTATGGCTCCTACGACAGCCAGCAGCAGGCCTTCGACAGCGGCGGTTCGCTGACCGACACCCTGAGCTATCGCCTCAATCTCAATCGCTTGCGCAGCAACGGCTGGATTGATCGCGGCGACTCGTCCAGCGATTTCATCAGCGCTGCCCTGCGCTGGCAGGCCACCGATGATCTGGCCTTCACCCTCGCCCACGATTACGGCGACCAGCACCCGCAAAACTACTTTGGCACACCGCTGATCAATGGCCGGTTACACGACAGCCTGCACGACAAGAACTACAACGTGCGCGACGACCAGCAGCACTACAACGATCAGTGGACGCGCCTGACCACGGATTGGCAGATCAACGACGCGGTCAGCGCCAGCAACGAGCTGTATTACCTCAAGGCCCAGCGCCGCTGGCAGAACGCCGAGAACTACAACTTCGACACCGCCACCCAACAACTCAGCCGCAGTGGCTATTTCGGCATCGGCCACCGACAGGAGCAGGTCGGCGACCGTCAGACCTTCACCTTCAAGCACTCGCTGTTCGGCCTCGACAGCCAGACCGTGACCGGCGTCGATTACAACCGCATCCGCTTCCAGCTCGACAGCAACTCGCCGTTCAACGACGTGCTGCCCAAAGGCCAGGCGCTGGATCTGTATCACCCGCAACCGGGCTACTTCGAAAGCGCCAACCCGTACCGGGATCAGTTCGACAGCACCACCAAACAGATGTCGGTGTTTGCCGAGAACCTTACGCAACTGAGCGAGCGCTGGTCGCTGGTGACCGGCGTGCGCCGCGACTACGTGCACGTGGATCGCAACAATCTGGTCGACATTAGCCAGCGCGACAAGACCCTGACCGGCAACAACTGGAAGGCCGGGCTGGTGTTTGCGCTGACGCCGCAGACTTCGTTCTATGGCCAGGTCGCGACCAGCACCGATGGCGTCGGCGGGCTGATTTCCCTGAGCCCGAGCCAGCAGCAATACGATCTATCGACTGCCCGGCAGACGGAAATCGGCCTGAAGCAATTGTTCTGGGATCAGCGCGGCGAGTTCACGCTGGCGGCTTATCGCATCGTCAAGAAGAAGCTGCTGACCGACGATCCGGGCAACCCGACGCTCAAGCAGCAAGTCGGCCAGCAATCGTCCAATGGCCTGGAAGCCAGCCTTGACCTGCAATTGCCGCACGCCTGGCAACTGCAAGCCAACGCGGCGATTGTGAAGGCCAAGTACGACGATTTTTCCGAAGCGGTGAACGGGCAGACCCTGTCGTACAACGGCAACCGTCCGCTGGATGTACCACGTCGTACCGCCAATCTGTGGCTGAACAAAAGCATCAGCGATGACCTGCAGGCCGGTGCGGGTGTGCGTTATGTCGATGCGCGCTACGCCGATATGGCCAACCGCAATAAGCTGCCGAGTTACACCGTGGTGGATGCGACCCTGTCGTGGAAAGCCTTGCGCAACACCACGCTGGGCTTGCAGGTGAACAATCTGTTTGACCGCCAGTACGCACAAAGCCAATACAATGAGGGCCAGCAGTGGATACTCGGCGAGCCGAGGTCGTTCTTTGTCACTGCTGATTACACCTTTTGATTCACCGGCCCCTTCGCGAGCAAGCCCGCTCCCACATTGAAATACGTTCCACTGTGGGAGCGGGCTTGCTCGCGAAGGCGTCATCAGCAGCACCCGATATTTCAGAGTAGACGATGACCTCACTGACAATCGCCAACCTCGCCTGGACACCCCTGGGCCACGGCCACTGCCATCACCAGTTCCAGCTGCGTGACGCCTCCTTGCGAGTGGCCGCCGGTGAGTTCGTCGGGCTGATCGGCCCCAACGGCAGTGGCAAAACCAGCCTGCTGCGGTGCGCCTATCGATTCAGTCAGCCGGAAAGCGGTGAGGTCAGACTCGATCACCACAATGTGTGGAAGCAATCCTCGCGCTGGTGCGCAAAACGCATCGCCGTGGTCTTGCAGGAATTCCCCGATGCCTTTGGCCTGACCGTCGAAGAAGTGGTCGCCATGGGCCGCACGCCGCACAAAGGCCTGTTCGATGGCGACACGCAGGAAGATCGCAACCTGGCGACTCAAGCGCTCAAATCCGTCGGTCTCGACGGCTTCGAAGACCACGCTTTCGCCACGCTATCGGGCGGTGAAAAACAGCGGGTAATCCTTGCCCGCGCCCTGACCCAGCAACCGCAACTGCTGATCCTCGACGAGCCGACCAACCACCTCGACCCGCGTTATCAGCTTGAGCTGCTGCAACGGGTCAAGCGCCTGCAAATCGGCACCCTCGCCAGCATCCACGACCTGAACCTGGCCGCCGCGTTCTGCGATCGACTGTACGTGATCAACCACGGCCGCATCGTCGCCAGTGGCACACCGCAAGAAGTCCTCACCACCCAACTGCTGCGTGACGTCTTCGGCGTCGAGGCATTGATCGACTCTCACCCCCTTCACGACTACCCGCGAATCACCTGGATAACCCGACCATGACTGTGCGTTCCCTGCTTTGCGTCGCTCTTGTGCTGTGCAGTGCCCAAGCCTTGGCCGAGGCCACGAAATACCCGCTGACCGTTCAAAGCTGCAACCGCGAAGTGACGTTCAAGGAAGCGCCAAAACACGCGGTCAGCCACGACATCAACATGACCCAGATGATGCTCGCCCTTGGCCTCAAACCGAGGATGGCCGGTTACAGCGGCGTCAGTGGCTGGAAGTCAGTGACGCCCCAGATGCAGTCACTGCTCGACGGTTTGCCGGAGCTGGCCGCGAAATATCCGTCGGTGGAAACCCTGCTCAACGCCAACGTCGATTTCTTCTTCGCCGGCTGGGATTACGGCATGCGCGTGGGCGGCGATCTCACGCCGCAAACCCTGCAACCGCTGGGCATCAATGTGTATGAGCTGACCGAGTCCTGCGCGTTCGTGATGAAGCGCCCGGCGGCGACGCTGGACGACACCTATAACGACCTGCGCAACCTCGGCAAAATCTTCGACGTGCAGGATCGCGCCAATGCGCTGATCGCCCGGATGCAGGCGCAAGTCGCCGACGTGCGCAAAGACCTGCCCGCCGACAAGCCGCGAGTGTTCCTCTACGACAGCGGCGAAGACCGCGCCATGACGTCCGGCCGTCTCGGCATGCCGCAAGCGCTGATTGATGCCGCCGGCGGGCGCAACATTCTCGATGACGTCGAAGCGAGCTGGACGCGGGTCAACTGGGAGACCGTGGTCGAGCACAATCCGCAGGTCATCGTGATCGTCGACTACAGCGAAATCACCGCCGATCAAAAGATCGCATTCCTGCTGAAGAACAAGGCCCTGCAATCGGTGGACGCGATCAAGAACCAGCGCTTTATCGTCATTCCGTATGTGCAGGCCACACCGGGAATCGACAACGTGCTGGCTGTTGAAACACTGGCCAAAGGTTTCCACGGCGAATGATCAACCGTCGCTACGCCCTGTTGCTGATGGCCTTCGGCGCCCTGTTGCTGGTGTCGTGTGTGGTGTCGCTCGGCTTCGGCCCGGCGCGGGTGCCGGTGGACGTGGTGTGGCGGATTATCCTGCACAAGACGCTCGGTTTCGGCGAGCTGAACTGGAGCGCCGGGCAGGAACATATCGTCTGGCTGATCCGCGTGCCGCGCATGTTGCTCGGGGCGCTGGTCGGTGCCGGCCTCGCACTGATCGGCGCGGTGCTGCAAGCGGTGACGCGCAACCCTCTGGCCGATCCGCATCTGCTCGGTGTGACATCCGGAGCGACGTTGGGCACAGTGATTGTGGTGCTGCACGTCGGTGAAATCATCGGCCTGCTGACCTTGCCGATTGCGGCGTTCATTGGCGCGTTGCTGAGCATGCTCGTGGTGGTGGCGATTGCCAGTCGCCATGGCCGGCTCGACAGCGATCGCTTGCTGCTGTGCGGTGTGGCGGTGTCGTTCGTGATGATGGCGATCGCCAATCTGCTGCTGTTCATGGGCGATCACCGCGCCAGTTCAGCGGTGATGTTCTGGATGCTCGGCGGACTCGGGCTGGCGCGCTGGGAGTTGCTCGCGGTGCCCGCGGCCAGCGTATTGCTCGGATTGTTTTTGCTGCTGGGCATGGCGCGGCCATTGAACGCGTTGATGGCGGGCGAGCAGACCGCCGTGACCCTCGGCCTGAATGCTCGCTCGGTACGCTTGCGGGTGTTTGTCATCGCCTCGTTGATGACCGGGGTGCTGGTGTCGATCAGCGGCTCCATCGGGTTTGTCGGGCTGATGGTGCCGCACATTGCGCGGCGTCTGGTCGGCGCCGAACATCGGCGCTTGCTGCCGGTGTGCATGTTGCTCGGCAGTGTGTTTCTGATCTGGGTCGATGTGGCCGCGCGCACAATGATCGCCCCCGAAGACCTGCCCATCGGCGTCGCGACCGCTGCCATTGGCGGGCTGTTCTTCATCGGTCTGATGCGCCGTCGCTGACTCTCCACCTTTCAAAACTGTGGGAGCGGACTTGCTCGCGAAGGCGTCGTGCCAGTCACCTTATGCATTGACTGACAGACCGCTTTCGCGAGCAAGCCGCTCCCACATTTGATTTTTGTTTACCACCAGATCGCGCCCCAATCTGGCGCGGCCGCCTGCACCAACGCTCCACGAGCGTTCCTTCATGGTGCACCCAACCCACGCGCAAGCGCTCTAAACCGACATTTTCCTGCCCATCCCCGACCGGGCACAGCCCTTGCAAAACACCCTTCAGTCGTCCGCATCTGCCAACCATAAAAAACTTTAACGTTCATGGAGATCGCACAATGAAGCGTCGCAGTTTGATCAAGGCTTTCACACTCACGGCATCCATTGCCGCGATGGGCATGACCTGGACTGTCCAGGCCGCCGAGACCATCAAGGTCGGGATTCTGCATTCGTTGTCCGGCACCATGGCGATCTCCGAAACATCGCTCAAAGACATGGCGCTGATGACCATCGACGAGATCAACGCCAAGGGCGGCGTCAATGGCAAGATGCTCGAGCCCGTTGTCGTCGACCCGGCGTCGAACTGGCCGTTGTTCGCCGAAAAGGGCCGGCAGTTGCTGACCCAGGACAAGGTTGCCGTGGTGTTCGGCTGCTGGACCTCGGTGTCGCGTAAATCGGTGCTGCCGGTGTTCGAAGAACTCAACGGTCTGCTGTTCTACCCGGTGCAATACGAAGGCGAAGAGATGTCGCCGAACGTGTTCTACACCGGCGCTGCGCCCAACCAGCAAGCGATCCCGGCGGTTGAATACCTGATGAGCGAAGAAGGCGGCAGCGCCAAGCGTTTCTTCCTGCTTGGCACCGACTACGTCTACCCGCGCACCACCAACAAGATCCTGCGTTCGTTCCTGCATTCCAAAGGCGTGGCCGACAAGGACATCGAAGAGGTCTACACGCCGTTCGGTCATAGCGACTATCAAACCATCGTTGCCAACATCAAAAAATTCTCGGCCGGTGGCAAGACGGCGGTGATTTCCACGGTCAACGGCGACTCCAACGTGCCGTTCTATAAAGAGCTGGCCAACCAGGGCCTGAAAGCCACCGACGTACCGGTGGTGGCGTTCTCGGTGGGCGAAGAAGAGTTGCGCGGCATCGACACCAAACCGTTGGTGGGCAACCTCGCGGCATGGAACTACTTCGAGTCGGTGGAGAACCCGGTGAACAAGAAGTTCGTCGCGGACTGGAAAGCCTACGCGAAGAAACACAACCTGCCGGGCGCCGACAAAGCGGTGACCAATGACCCGATGGAAGCCACCTACGTCGGCATCCACATGTGGGCTCAGGCCGTGGAGAAAGCCAAGTCCACCGACGTCGACAAAGTCCGCGAAGCCCTCGCCGGCCAGACTTTTGCCGCACCGTCGGGCTACACCCTGACCATGGACAAGACCAATCACCACCTGCACAAACCGGTGATGATCGGCGAGATCCAGAGCGACGGTCAGTTCAACGTGGTCTGGCAGACCGAAGGCCCGATCCGTGCGCAGCCGTGGAGCCCGTTTATCGAGGGCAACGACAAGAAGCCGGATTATGCGGTGAAGAGCAACTGAGCCACTGGGTGTCAGGGCCCGAGTACAAAACCCGGACCTGATGCAATTCCCTGTGGGAGCGGGCTTGCTCGCGAAGACGGCGGCACATCCAACATCAATGTGACTGACCCATCGTATTCGCGAGCAAGCCCGCTCCCACATTGTCCGCGTAAGGCCAATGACATGCTGACTGCCCTTTACCGTCTATTGCTCGCCATCGCGCTCCTGCTGCCGATGGCCGCCCATGCCGGCGACGCCGAAGACTTCGTCGCCGCCAACCCCATGCAACAGGCCAAACTGCTGCAAGAATGGGCCGCGCAGCCCGAACCGGCCCGTATCGAGCTGATCAACGCCCTGCAACAAGGCGAACTGACCGTCGACGGCCAAGCCAAAACCCTGCGCCTGAACAACCGCCTGCGGGGGCTGATCGACACCGCTCTGGCCAGCCACCAATTGCTCGCCGCCGACGCCAAAATCCGTCTGGCTGGCGCGCAGCAATTGCAGAAAAGCGCTAAACCCGCGCAGCTGAAATTCCTTGACCAGCAACTGGCTGGCGAAACAGATGAAAGCGTCCACGCCGCCCTGAGTCTGGCCCTGGCCAATCTGCAACTGGTCGACACTGACCCGGCCGTGCGGCTGGCCGCCGTGCGCTTGCTCGGTAAAACCGGCGATCCGCTGGCTCGCACTCGTCTTGAAGGCTTGCTTGAACCCGGTGTCGAAACCGATGCCGGCGTGCGCACTGCCGCCCAAACCAGCCTCGCTCAGGTGAAACGCAAACTGTTGATCGGCGAAATACTCGGCCAGGCGTTCAGCGGCATGTCACTCGGCTCGATCCTGCTGCTCGCGGCACTGGGCCTGGCGATTACCTTCGGTCTGCTGGGCGTGATCAACATGGCCCACGGCGAAATGCTGATGCTGGGCGCCTACTCGACCTACGTGGTGCAACTGATGTTCCAGCGCTACGCCCCACAGGCCATCGAGTTCTATCCGCTGATCGCCCTGCCGGTGGCGTTCTTCGTCACCGCCGCCATCGGCATGGCGCTGGAGCGCACGGTGATTCGCCACTTGTATGGCCGACCGCTGGAAACCCTGCTCGCCACCTGGGGCATCAGCCTGATGCTGATTCAGCTTGTGCGTTTACTGTTCGGCGCACAGAACGTTGAAGTGGCCAACCCCGCCTGGCTGTCCGGTGGCATTCAGGTGCTGCCGAATCTGGTGCTGCCGTACAACCGCATCGTCATCATCGCCTTCGCGCTGTTTGTGGTGGTGCTGACCTGGCTGCTGCTGAACAAGACACGCCTGGGCCTCAACGTGCGTGCTGTCACCCAGAACCGCAACATGGCTGCTTGCTGCGGCGTGCCAACCGGGCGCGTCGACATGCTCGCTTTCGGTCTCGGTTCCGGTATCGCCGGCCTCGGCGGTGTGGCGCTGAGCCAGATTGGCAACGTCGGCCCGGACCTCGGCCAGAGCTACATCATCGATTCGTTTCTGGTGGTGGTGCTTGGCGGCGTCGGCCAATTGGCCGGTAGCGTGCTGGCGGCGTTCGGCCTCGGTATCACCAACAAGATTCTCGAACCGCAGATCGGTGCGGTGCTCGGCAAGATCCTGATCCTCGCGCTGATCATTCTGTTCATTCAGAAACGTCCGCAAGGCCTCTTCGCACTCAAAGGACGGGTGATCGACTGATGAACCAGCCTCTATTAGTCACGGCCACGCAAAAGGCTGGCCCGAAAATCACGATTGCCGTTGGCGCGGTGATCCTCGCGTTACTGATCGCCCTGCCTTTGCTGTCGCTGTTGTCGCCGGAAAACGCGCTGCATGTCTCGGCGTACACCCTGACGCTGGTCGGCAAAATCCTCTGCTACGCCATCGTCGCGCTGGCGCTGGATCTGGTCTGGGGTTACGCCGGTCTGCTGTCCCTCGGCCACGGCTTGTTCTTCGCCCTCGGCGGTTATGCGATGGGCATGTACCTGATGCGTCAGGCCGCCGGTGATGATTTGCCAGCGTTCATGACCTTCCTGTCGTGGACCGAATTGCCGTGGTACTGGGCCGGCACCAGCAGCTTTGTCTGGGCCCTGTGCCTGGTGGTGCTGGCGCCGGGGTTGCTGGCACTGGTGTTCGGCTTCTTCGCCTTCCGTTCGCGGATCAAGGGCGTGTATTTCTCGATCATGACCCAGGCCCTGACCTTCGCCGGCATGCTCCTGTTTTTCCGTAACGAGACTGGGTTTGGCGGCAACAACGGCTTCACCAATTTCCGCACGATTCTCGGTTTCGGCATCACGGAACCGGGCACCCGTGCGGTGCTGTTCCTGGCCACGGTGTTGCTGCTGGTGGCGAGTCTGTTTATCGGCTGGCGTCTGGCGCAAAGCAAGTTCGGCCGAGTGCTGACGGCGCTGCGCGATGCGGAAAACCGCCTGATGTTCTGCGGTTACGACCCGCGTGGCTTCAAGCTGTTTGTCTGGGTGTTGAGCGCAGTGTTGTGTGGCTTGGCCGGTGCGCTGTACGTGCCGCAGGTGGGGATCATCAACCCGAGCGAAATGTCGCCGACCAACTCCATCGAAGCGGCGGTCTGGGTCGCCCTCGGCGGGCGCGGCACGTTGATCGGGCCGTTGCTTGGCGCCGGCGTGGTCAACGGCATGAAGAGCTGGTTCACCGTGGCGTTCCCCGAGTACTGGCTGTTCTTCCTCGGTGCGCTGTTCATCATCGTGACCCTGTATTTGCCCAAAGGCGTGATTGGTCTGCTGAAGAAACGAGGTGAACAATGAGAGTCACGGCAAGTGCTGAATTCATGCTCGAACCGGCCTTTTTTCCCGTGGAGCCCAACAAGGATGAGGGCACCAGCCGCGACTCGATCGGCCTTGGCCAGCGCGTTGGCCCGGGGCTCGACACGCGTCACGGGACGATCCTGACCCTGGAAGATATCAGCGTCAGCTTCGATGGCTTCCGGGCGCTGAACAACCTCAACCTGTACATCGGCGTCGGCGAATTACGCTGCATTATCGGCCCCAACGGCGCGGGCAAGACCACGCTGATGGACGTGATCACCGGCAAGACGCGCCCCAGCCACGGCAAGGCCTGGTTCGGCGAAACCCTGGACCTGACGCAGATGAGCGAAGTGCAGATCGCCCAGGCCGGCATCGGCCGCAAGTTCCAGAAGCCGACGGTGTTCGAAGCGCTGAGCGTGTTCGAAAACCTCGAACTGGCGCAAAAAACCGACAAGTCGGTGTGGGCCAGTTTGCGTGCGCGCCTCAGTGGCGAGCAGAAGGATCGCATCAGCGAAGTGCTGGAGACCATTCGCCTGACCGCCTCGGTCAATCGCCCTGCGGGCTTGCTCTCTCATGGCCAGAAGCAGTTTCTGGAAATCGGCATGTTGCTGATGCAGGACCCGCAATTGCTGCTGCTCGACGAACCGGTCGCGGGCATGACCGACGCTGAAACCGAATTCACCGCCGAGCTGTTCAAGTCGCTGGCAGGCAAGCATTCGCTGATGGTGGTGGAACACGACATGGGCTTTGTCGGCTCGATTGCCGATCACGTCACGGTGTTGCACCAGGGCAGCGTGCTGGCCGAAGGGTCGCTTGAGCAGGTGCAGGAAAACGAGCGAGTGATCGAGGTCTACCTCGGCCGCTGACCCTGAAAACACCTTTCCAATGTGGGAGCGGGCTTGCTCGCGAATGCGGTGTGTCATTCAAAGTTGATGGCGACTGATCCACCGCATTCGCGAGCAAGCCCGCTCCCACAGGGGGATTTGAGGAGAATTTGAGAATGCTGCAAGTCGACACGCTGCACCAGTACTACGGCGGTAGCCACATCCTGCGCGGCCTGAGCTTTGACGTGAAGGTCGGGGAAGTCACCTGCCTGCTCGGGCGCAACGGCGTGGGCAAGACCACCCTGCTCAAATGCCTGATGGGTCTGTTGCCGGCCAAGGAAGGCGCAGTGAATTGGGAAGGCAAACCGATCACCACGTTCAAGCCGCATCAGCGGGTGCACGCCGGGATCGCTTATGTGCCGCAGGGCCGGGAAATCTTCGGCCGCCTGACGGTGGAAGAAAACCTGCTGATGGGGCTGTCGCGATTTCCCGGCAGCGAAGCCAAAGAGGTGCCAGGTTTCATCTACGAATTGTTCCCGGTGCTGCTACAAATGAAGCAGCGGCGCGGCGGCGACTTGTCCGGTGGTCAGCAACAACAGTTGGCCATTGGTCGAGCCCTGACCAGCCGCCCGCGTTTGCTGATCCTCGACGAGCCCACCGAAGGTATTCAGCCGTCGGTGATCAAGGAGATTGGCGCGGTGATCAAAAAGCTCGCCGCCCGAGGCGACATGGCGATTCTGCTGGTGGAGCAGTTCTACGATTTCGCCGCTGAACTGGCCGATCAGTACCTGGTGATGTCCCGGGGCGAAATTGTCCAGCAGGGACGCGGAGAAAACATGGAAGCCGAGGGTGTGCGCGGACTGGTTACGATCTAACCTGTAGCGTCCTGACGATAATCAGAAAACATGAATTTACCTTTAACGACTGCCCTGTTTACCCCGAGCTGGCATGCCGAGCTGGAGTTGGCGTACGCCCGCTTCGGCGACTGCACGCGCCCGGTTCAGCGCCGGCACCTCGGCCCGCTGCGGGTGCAGAAGCATCTGTATGCAGAAGGCCCCGAGGTCTGCCAGCACATCATCGTCCATCCGCCGGGTGGCATTGCCGGCGGTGATCGGCTGGACATCAGCGCCCGTGTCGAACCACACGCCTGGGCGCAGATCACCAGCCCCGGCGCGGCCAAGTGGTATCGCGCCGCGGGCCCGGCCTTTCAAAAGCTCGACTTGAAAGTGGCTGCCGGAGCAACGCTGGAATGGCTGCCACAGGAAACCATCGTCTACAGCGCGGCACAGGCTGAGCTGACCACCTCGATTGAGCTTGAGGGGGATGCGCGGCTGTTCTACTGGGACGTGGTGGCGCTGGGTCGTCCGGCCAGCGGCGAGCGTTTCGACCTCGGGCATTTTCAATCGCACCTGGATATTCGTCGCGACGGTCGATTGCTCTGGCATGAGCGCCAGCGCATTGTCGGCGATGACGGTTTGCTCGATTCGCCGATAGGGCTGGACGGCCAACCGGTGTTTGCCACGTTGTTGGTGACCGGTGAGATTGATGCCGAACGGCTGGAACACTGCCGCTCGCTGGGCCATGACGTGCGCGGGGATCTGACGCAGTTGCCGGGATTGCTGGTTGCCCGTTGCCTGGCGAGCGAGGCACTGCTGGCCCGCGCCTGGCTGATCGACTTGTGGCGCTTGCTGCGCCCCGCCCTGCTAGGCCGCGACGCCCTGCCCCCAAGAATCTGGAACACCTGAAATGCATGACAACTTTTCAATCTGCCCTGATGGATATCCACAATGGACCTGACCCCACGCGAAAAAGACAAGCTGTTGATCTTCACCGCCGGCCTCGTCGCCGAGCGGCGTTTGGCGCGCGGTGTGAAGCTCAACTACCCCGAAGCCATGGCCTACATCTGCGCCGCGCTGCTCGAAGGCGCCCGTGACGGCCAGACCGTGGCCGAGCTGATGCACTACGGCACCACCCTGCTGACCCGCGAACAAGTGATGGAAGGCATCCCGGAGATGATCCCCGAGATCCAGGTCGAAGCGACGTTCCCCGACGGCACCAAACTGGTCACTGTTCACCAACCGATCGTCTGAGGCCGGGCCATGACTTACAGCATTCGCGATGCGCTGCATGCCGACCTGCCGGCGATCCGCGACATTTACAACGACGCGGTGCTCAACACCACGGCGATCTGGAACGACGCGCCCGTCGACCTCGGCAACCGTCAGGCATGGTTCAGCGCCCGTCAGGCCCAGGCTTATCCGATTCTGGTGATCGTCGACGCCGACAACGCGGTGCTCGGCTACGCTTCTTTTGGTGACTGGCGGCCATTCGACGGTTTTCGTCATACCGTCGAGCACTCGGTTTATGTGCGCAGCGACCAACGCGGCAACGGCCTCGGCCCGCAACTGATGAGCGTGCTGATCGAGCGGGCCCGGGCCTGTGGCAAACACGTCATGGTCGCCGCCATCGAAACTGGCAACGCTGCCTCGATTGCTCTGCATGAACGCGCCGGTTTCATCACCACAGGCCAGATGCCGCAAGTCGGCACCAAGTTCGGTCGCTGGCTCGACCTGACTTTCATGCAGCTCACCCTCAACCCTGGCGCGCAGCCGCCTGACGCCAACAAGGAGTGACATCGATGAACGCCGCCCAACTGCGCCGCGTCAATGCTGAAAGCTTTGCCCACTATCGTCAGGGCCTGATCGATCTGCTGCTCGATGCAGTGGGTTATGGCGCCAGTGTCGGATTCATGGCCGACCTCGATGCGGCTCAGGCTCGCGCCTATTTCGATGAGGTTCAGGACAACATCAACAAAGGCAGCGTGTTGCTCTGGGTGGTGGTCAAGGACGAGCAAGTGCAGGCCAGCGTGCAACTGGGACTGTGCCAGAAGGCCAACGGCCTCAATCGCGCCGAAGTGCAGAAGCTGCTCGTGCGCGAACACGCCCGTCGGCGTGGCCTTGGCCAGCAATTGATGAGCGCCCTGGAGCTTGAAGCCCCAAGGCACAAACGCGGCATGCTTTACCTCGACACCGAAGCCGGCTCTCCAGCCGAAGACTTCTACAGGGCGCTTGGCTACATCCGCGCAGGTGAAATCCCCGACTACGCCTGTGACCCGCACGGCACCTACCGGCCAACCGCCCTCTACTACAAGATTCTGCAAGGAGCCCAGTGATGATTCCCGGTGAATACCAGATCCAGCCCGGCGACATCGAACTCAACGTCGGCCGCCGCACGGTCAGCCTGAAAGTCGCCAACAGCGGCGACCGGCCGATTCAGGTCGGCTCGCACTATCACTTTTTCGAAACCAATGACGCCCTGACCTTTGATCGAGCGGCCAGCCGTGGCATGCGCCTGAATATTCCGGCCGGCACGGCGGTGCGCTTCGAGCCGGGACAGAGTCGCGAGGTTGAGCTGGTGGATTACGCCGGGCATCGCCGGGTGTTCGGTTTTGCCGGACGGGTGATGGGTGATCTCTAAGTAATGCGGTGTCTGCTCTGGCCCCTTCGCGAGCAAGCCCGCTCCCACATTTGGACCGCGTTCCCTTGTGGGAGCGGGCTCGCTCGCGAATCTGTGAGCGCAGCGAACAGTCTCAAACTCAACTGAATTTCAAGGCGAACGAATGAAGATCTCCCGTCAAGCCTACGCCGACATGTTCGGCCCCACCGTCGGCGACAAGGTGCGCCTGGCCGACACCGAGCTGTGGATCGAGGTCGAAAAAGACTTCACCACCTACGGCGAAGAAGTGAAATTCGGCGGCGGCAAAGTCATCCGCGACGGCCAGGGACAGAGCCAGTTGCTGGCCGCCGAGGTGGTCGACACCGTGATCACCAACGCACTGATCGTTGATCACTGGGGCATCGTCAAAGCCGACGTCGGCCTCAAGGACGGCCGCATCGCCGCCATCGGCAAGGCCGGCAACCAGGACGTGCAACCCAACGTGACCATGGCCATTGGCGCCGGCACCGAAGTGATCGCTGGCGAAGGCATGATCCTCACCGCCGGCGGCATTGACACGCACATCCACTTCATCTGCCCGCAGCAGATCGAAGAGGCGCTGATGAGCGGCGTCACCACCATGATCGGCGGCGGCACGGGACCGGCCACCGGCACCAACGCGACGACCTGCACTTCCGGCCCGTGGCATCTGGCGCGCATGCTCCAGGCCGCCGACGCCTTCGCGATGAACATCGGCCTCACCGGCAAGGGCAACGCCAGCCTGCCGGAGCCGTTGATCGAACAGGTCAAGGCCGGCGCCATTGGCCTCAAGCTGCACGAAGACTGGGGCACCACCCCGGCGAGCATCGACAACTGCCTGAGCGTTGCCGATCAATACGATGTGCAGGTGGCGATCCACACCGACACCCTCAACGAATCCGGCTTCGTCGAAACCACCCTCGGCGCGTTCAAGGGCCGCACCATCCACACCTATCACACCGAGGGTGCCGGTGGCGGCCACGCGCCGGACATCATCAAGGCCTGCGGGTTTGCCAACGTGCTGCCGAGTTCGACCAACCCGACCCGGCCGTTCACCCGCAACACCATCGACGAACACCTGGACATGTTGATGGTCTGCCACCACCTCGACCCGAGCATCGCCGAAGACGTCGCGTTCGCTGAAAGCCGCATCCGCCGCGAGACGATTGCCGCCGAAGACATCCTCCACGACCTCGGCGCCTTCTCGATGATCAGCTCCGACAGCCAGGCCATGGGCCGTGTTGGCGAAGTCATCACCCGCACCTGGCAAACCGCCGACAAGATGAAAAAGCAGCGCGGCCCGTTGCCGCAGGATGGCGAAGGCAACGACAACTTCCGCGCCAAACGCTACATCGCCAAATACACCATCAACCCGGCGATCACCCATGGCATCAGCCATGAAGTCGGTTCGATCGAAGTCGGCAAGTGGGCCGATCTGGTGCTTTGGCGTCCGGCGTTTTTTGGTGTCAAACCGACGCTGATTCTCAAGGGCGGCGCGATTGCTGCCAGCCTGATGGGCGATGCCAACGCCTCGATCCCGACCCCGCAACCGGTGCACTACCGCCCGATGTTTGCCAGTTATGGTGGCTCGCTGCACGCCACCAGCCTGACCTTCATCAGCCAGGCCGCGCAGGAGGCCGGTTTGCCCCAAGCATTGGGTTTGAAGAAGAAGATCGCCGTGGTCAAAGGTTGCCGCGAGGTGCAGAAAACCGACCTGATCCACAACGATTACCTGCCGAACATCGATGTCGATCCGCAGACGTATCAAGTCAAGGCTGACGGTGTGCTGCTGTGGTGTGAACCGGCGGAAACGCTGCCGATGGCTCAACGCTACTTTCTGTTTTAGAGCCCGCGTCCCGAGTACGGACACTCGTGTCCGTACTCGAGATCCCTGCATAGGTGACGGTGTCCCGATTTACGGCGGGACTGATGACTCACCCACAGATCAGCCACGCTCTTGAATCCGCCCCGCTCAGTGGTGTATCAGCAATGAGATTACAAACATTCCATCATGGAGCCGGAAACAACAAAGCGACCATCTCGCGAGAGTAGTGATAATTCAACCTTAGTTCCTTACCCGCCGGAATATCCGTGGTTGCAAAAACAGTACTCAGCTCTAATCCTCTGCGAACCACCTCTCCCCCGGATCGGTCTTCGGCGTCAACGCGAAAAGCAACGGTTTCAACGTTATACCCTCCCGGCGATTGTCGCAGTGGCCGGCCGGCCGCGTTAAATACGAAGTTGGTGTTGATTCTGGAAACAATATTGTCGCCCGCCACAACGATTGAAAATTCCCGGGGCCTGCCATCCTCTATAAAAGTGCCGGTAGTTGCGTACATGGCAAATGTTTGTTCGGCCAGTGACAGGCGAGCGGCAGGTACAAGATCTCCACCATATACCCCAATGATTTCCCCTTTGCTGATGCGCCGGTTCGCCACCACCATCGATTGTCCGATCAGAGCCTTTTCGCCGGGAACGATAATGTCTGCTTCAGTAAAGGTCCGTAACTGCAGTTTTTCCTCATACAACCTGGCGACCTGTTCAAAACCACCCGCCTTCAGGTAGGGCAGAACCTGCTCCGAGGTGTATCTGTTTCCACTGGCCATGGACGCTTCTGGCTCAATGCTTCTGACATACATCGGTTTGCCATCAATTCCCCTGATCGGATATTTACCATTGTTGGCACGGTTGTATGAGCCCAGCTTGTTGTTCTCGCCCGAATAACGCACATAGTGGCGCATGCTGCTGAGTTCTTCAGGGGTATAAGGCTTGATCGGCATCGACTCCGACGCCAGTTCAAAAACATCATCGGGAGAATCCGATCGCGTCGGCAATGATTCCAGCGCCAATTCGAACTCTTCATCGGAATGCCCGGCCTTCATTCCGCCCTTGCGACCTCGACGATGCCAGGTACCCGCCGCATCGGGAGTGGCAATGATCCCGCTGCTGAGCAGCTCGGACGGTTTTTGGGGGTCGCGTACCCGCAGCAGGTAATGCTGCCCGTCTCCCGCGTCAGGTGACCGGGCGGCGAAGTATTTGGCGCCGTTGAATTCCACTTCGTGCGCGGCCGACAGTTTCAGTTGCACGGTTTTGTCAGATGCGAATATCCGAGGGCTGGCGGATCGGCTGGCACCCGATCCGAATTCACTCAGCTCGGCCCATTGCCCACTGACAGGATCACGCTCCAGCGCAGGCCCCGACGCAAACCGTTCGCTTTCCAGTCGTGCCCGGTACAGACCGGTTTGCGGATCCGTTGCGACAGGCACGATATCTCCGCCCGACACTTCGGCATAACCACGTCCCTTGACTGACCGTAAACCGTGCGCGTCGGCCTCCGGCAGTTGGACCGACGCCCTGAACGCGTAATCTGGCAAAGTGTTTCGAGTCACCGCCCGGGCGAAGTCGGGAGGGGGGGTGACCGCGCTGATCGTGACCGTGGATGCTGGCAAAGATGTATCAGGCGTCACGCCGGCGGCGGTGCCGTCACCGCGCAGATTTCGCGCTGGCGCGATGTCAGGAGAAAGGAAATCGAAGCGGTGTAGCGTATCGCGAGGCGGCGAGACAGCGCCCGACGGTGGCGTGGGCCCTGTGTGCCCATCGACAGAGGCAGGGCCTTTGGAAGGCGGTTTTCGTACCATGAATTATTCGTCCTTGAATAGGTTTTATCAGTGACCGACATCGGTAACCGAGTAGCGTGCTGCATGATTGCTTGTTGACTGTGTAACTGCCGCGCCCGGTATCAGACAAGTACATATCCTTATGTACGACGCTATATAAACAACACAACCAAAACATCTTATAAAACGGAAAGCATGCACTTAAGATCATCTGCAACTCTTTCATGCACGATAAAAATACCAGATACCTCGCAGATAAAAACAACTAAAAATCATCAAGAAACAGCTCACAAATAGCAGCCAATCATTCACAATTTCGAAGTTTAAGTTTATGAATCAATACCAAGCCGTACTATCAGAACAATAGAAACTTTCCGATACGTATCAACGGTACTGTGGCAGGGGCTACAAAGAGGTTAATATCCCGAAACAATCCAGAAGGGAACCTGCCATGCGCCTATCCGAATTCATCAGGCAACACGTTGATCGTATCGTCGATGAATGGGAGGAGTTCGCAGGCACCATTACGCCCGCCGCCGATTATCTGGACTCGACCGCGCTGCGTGATCACGCCAAGGCCATCCTGCTGGCCGCCGCACGGGACATGAACAAACCGCAGAGCCCCGACGAGCAAGCGGCCAAAGCCAAGGGTGAAGGCCTGGAAGTAACCCCCAGCCTCAATCAGGCCGGCTCCAGCCATGGCGAACTGCGCCACACCGTCGGTTTTGATCTGGTGCAGATGACCTCGGAGTTTCGCCACTTGCGCGCCTGCGTGATCCGCCGCTGGGTCGAAAGTCTGGGGACGCCGGAGATGGTGTACTTCCAGGACATGATCCGTTTCAACGAAGCCATCGACCAAGCGTTGGCCGAGTCGACTGCAGCCTACGCCGAGCAGGTCGAGCGTTCGCGGGACATTTTTCTCGCCATCCTGGGGCACGATTTGCGCGTGCCGCTGCAAGCGGTGAGCATGTCCAGCGAATTGCTCTTGCGCAAAACCAGTCTGGAGGGAGATGCGCTGACCTGTGCCCTGAACATCAAGCGTGGCGCCCGGCACATGGCGTCGATGGTCAGCGACTTACTCGAACTGGTGCGCTGTCGTCTGGGAAAGAGCCTGCCGATCGAGTCAGTGCCAATGGACATGGCCGACGCTGCAAGGGCAGCGATTGCCGAGGCCCGCGCCGGCAATCCGCAGTGCCATCCAACGTTGAAAATCAGCGGCGACACTCACGGAACGTGGGACGCGGGGCGGATCGATCAGTTGCTGCAAAATCTGATCGGCAATGCCTTGCAGCATGGTTCGAATCAACGCGACGTAGCGATCGACCTCAGGGGCGAAGGCGACAGCGTGCTTGTGTCAGTGCATAACCACGGTACGCCGATTCCCGAAGAGGCGATTGGCACGATTTTCGACCCGTTGGTGCGCAGCGCCGACGAGCAACTCGGTCAGCCGTCAACCAGCCTGGGGTTGGGTTTGTTCATCGTCAAGGAAGTGGTCAGCGCCCATGGCGGGACGATTGAAGTCAGCTCGAACGAGGCTGACGGGACGCGCTTCAGCGTGGTGTTGCCCAGAAACGTTTAGTCAGGATTAGCGCGTTATCGTTCTTCGCGAGCAAGCCCGCTCCCACAGAAGTCCGCATTCCACTGCGCACAGAAGTCCGCATGCCAATTGTGGGAGCGGGCTTGCTCGCGAAGGGCCATGCCCAAACAACCGATCGACATCAGACAAGCTATTCGACCACCAAGCGTCCCAACCGCTGCTTGAGCATGCGGTTCTCGGCCCGCAGTTGGCGAACCTCCTCAAGCAGATCGAGCGCCAGCGCCACCCCTTCCCACTCCAGCTCCAGATCGCGCCGCAACTTGGCGGCGCGTTTGGCCAGGGCCAGTTCGTAGTCGGTGAAACGCCAGTCCCGGGGCTGCGCGCCCTGAGGTTCGAGGATGCCGTGTTCGACGATTTCGATCACGTAGACGTCCGATAAATCGGCTGCCTCACAGAATTCTGCCATGTCCAGTTGAACGATCAGGGGGCTGCTCATGTTGGGCTACTCCGTCGCTGGGTTCAGAAGTTCTCTCGCGGATTGAAGGCGGCTTTCTTCGCCAGTTCCTGCCACAACGCGATGACCTCATCGTCTGCGGTTTTCGGCATGACGGCCTTGAGCTGCACGAACAGGTAACCGCGCTCGCCCGCCTTGTTTTTCAGACCATGACCCTTGGCCCGCATGCGCTGACCGTTCTGGCTGCCGGCCGGCACTTTGAGGTTGATCTTGCCGGTCAGGGTCGGCACGGCCACTTCAGCCCCCAGCACCAGCTCCCACGGCGCCAGTGGCAGCGTGATGATCAGGTTGTCGCCTTCGACATCGAACTTGGGGTGCGGCGCAAAACGAATCGTCAGGTACAGATCGCCATTCGCCCCGCCACCGATGCCCGGCGCGCCCTGGCCTTTGAGGCGGATGCGCTCGCCGTCGGCCACGCCTGCCGGGATCTTCACGTTCAGGCTCTTGGTGGTGTTGCTGACGTGCTGGCCGTTAGCGTTGTATTGCGGCACCTGGAAGGTGACTTTCTTGGATTCGTTCGAAAGCGTCTCTTCAAGGAAAACCGGCAGTTCCATTTCCACGTCTTGCCCTCGGCGTCCCGTACTGCGTTGTTGCCGACCTTCGCCGCCACCGAAACCGGGGCCGCGATTGCCAAAGATCGAACTGAAGAAGTCCGAGAAATCGCCGGTGTCCTGACCGCCGCCAAAGCCGCCACGGCTCTGCCAGCCCGGTGGCCCCTGGAACGGTTGTCCGTGCTGGCCATAGCGGCGCAGTTCGTCGTATTCGGCGCGTTTGTCCGCGCTTTTCAGCGCTTCATAGGCTTCCGAGGCATCCTTGAACTTGGCCTCGGCGTCTTTTTCCTTGCTGACATCGGGGTGGTATTTGCGCGCCAGCTTGCGATAGGCCGCCTTGATGGCCTTGTCGTCTGCTGTCGGCTCCACGCCGAGTATCTTGTAATAGTCTTTGAAGTCCATTGAAGGAGTCACCATCCGTTATCGATTTCGCGCCGATGCCAGCATGCGCCTATTTGCGCGTGCCGGGTTGACCGATCTCAAACTTGTGACCGGGTGGCGCAACAGAAGTTTATCGGCAGTGGGCGGCGGTTCTTGCGACCGCCGGTATGTCTGCCTGCCCATGCCAGCAAGTTTGGGGCAAAGCTGAGACTTTCAACCCAGCGTGCTCGTGAAATAGCTGATGACCGGCCTTCGAATCTGCCGCGCACTGACATACACTGCGCGGCCGTTTTTTGACCGGAACCCGAAAGACATGAACAACGCCTCTCCAGCCCGTGCCTGCGGCATCGACTTCGGCACGTCCAACTCCACCGTCGGCTGGCTGCGCCCCGGCATGGAAACGATGATCGCGCTGGAAGACGACAAGATCACCCTGCCGTCAGTGGTCTTCTTCAACATTGAGGAGCGCCGTCCGGTGTACGGTCGCCTGGCGCTGCACGAGTACCTGGAAGGCTACGAAGGCCGGCTGATGCGCTCGCTCAAGAGCCTGCTCGGCTCCAAGTTGATCAAGCACGACACCAGCGTCCTGGGCACCGCGATGCCGTTCAAGGACTTGCTCGGTCTGTTCATCGGTCAGCTCAAGAGCCGTGCCGAAACCGCCGCCGGTCGGGAATTCGAGCAAGTGGTGCTGGGCCGTCCGGTGTTTTTCGTCGATGACGATCCGCTGGCCGACCAGGAAGCCGAAGACACGTTGGTAGACGTCGCGCGCAAGATCGGCTTCAAGGACGTGTCATTCCAGTACGAACCCATTGCCGCGGCCTTCGACTACGAGTCGACCATCGAGAAAGAAGAGCTGGTACTGATCGTCGACATCGGCGGTGGTACGTCCGACTTCTCGCTGGTGCGTCTGTCGCCCGAGCGTCGCGGTGTGGATAACCGTCACGACGACATCCTCGCCACGGGCGGCGTGCACATCGGCGGTACCGACTTCGACAAACAACTGAGCCTGCAAGGCCTGATGCCGCTGTTCGGCTACGGCAGCCGTATGAAGAGCGGCGCCTACATGCCGACCAGCCACCACATGAACCTGGCGACCTGGCACACGATCAACTCGGTGTACTCGCAAAAATCCAGCCTGGCGCTGGGCAGCATGCGCTACGACATCGAAGACACCGGCGGCATCGATCGCCTGTTCAAACTGATCGAACAACGCGCCGGGCACTGGCTGGCGATGGAAGTGGAAGAGACCAAGATTCAGCTCACGCATACCGACAGCCGGCATGTGCCGCTGGATCGCATCGAAGCCGGGCTGAGCGTGGAACTGACCCGTGCCCTGTTCGAATCAGCCATCGACGCGCAACTGGAACGGGTTCGCGGCAGCGTCACGCAACTGTTGAACGACGCCAATGTATCGGTAGGTCAGGTGGATACGGTGTTCTTCACCGGTGGTTCCAGCGGCATTCCGGCGCTGCGCAACAGCGTCTCGGCGATGCTGCCGAATGCGCGACATGTCGAAGGCAATATCTTTGGCAGCATCGGCAGCGGTCTGGCGATTGAAGCCATGAAGCGTTATGGCGCCATGGCCTGATCCGAAATCGGCGGTGCGCCCTTCGCGAGCAAGCCCGCTCCCACACTGGATTGCATTCTAGCTGAAGGAATGCGGTCAAATGTGGGAGCGGGCCTGCTCGCGAAGAGGCCCGCTCAAACACTACAAAATCTGAATCAAACCATCCCGCCCAGCTTCAACTCACTCTTGAGATACGCGTAGTAAATCGGCCCCGCCACCACCCCCGGCAGGCCGAACGCGGCCTCGAACACCAGCATCGCCAGCAGCAACTCCCACGACTTGGCACTGATCTGCCCGCCGACAATGCGCGCGTTGAGAAAGTATTCGAGCTTGTGGATAAAAATCAGGTAGCCCAGCGCCGCCAGCGCCACCCAGATCGACAGCGACAGACCGACAATGGTAATCAGGGTGTTCGACATCAGGTTGCCGATCACCGGCAGCAGGCCGAGCAGGAAGGTCAGCACGATCAGGGTTTTGGTCAGCGGCAGTTTGATGCCGAACATCGGCAGGATCACCGCCAGGAAGATGCCGGTGAAGAAGGTGTTGAGCAGGGAAATCTTGATCTGCGCGAAGACGATGTTGCGAAACGCCTGCACCAGCAGGTGCAAGCGGTCGAACAGTGCGGCGGCCAGCGGCTTGCGCTTGGTCACGTCCGGTATGCGCTGCAGCGCGATGATTGCGCCAAGCACCATGCCGATCAGCAGCGTGACGAACATGTGCGCTGCGTCCTTGCCCACCAGTTGCAGATCGGCCAGGTGTTTGCCGGCCCATTCGCCGATCGCCACGCGAAATTCCGCCGCACTGGCCGGCAGGTAGGCGTCGATGAACGGCGGCAACTGACCGCGCGCGCGATCAATCACGCCCATGAATTTGTCGAGCGCCGCCCCGGGATTTTCCGCTTCGTGCAGCAGGAAACTGATGGCGCCGGCGAAGAGCAGCGCCAGCACACTGACCACCAGCGTACCGAGCAACGCCACCGCCAGCCAACGTGCGCGGCGGCCTTCAATCAGCCGTTGCAGTTGCGGGGTGAGCATGTTGACCAATTCGAACACCAACAATCCGGCCAACAGACTGGGCAGCAAGCGCAGCGGCAACACCAGCAGCAAACCGCCGAAAATGATGATGCAACTGACCCAGAACACAACATGACGCTGAGAAAACGTTGGCATACAGCCTCAAAACGAACGGCGTAAAAGGATGGGCAGTCTGCCAGCGATCCGGGGGGAGCACTAGGAATATGCAGGGGCGAAGGGTGTGGGTGCGCTCAATGGCCCCATCGCGAGCAGGCTAGCTCCCACTGGGGTACGCATTTCAATGGGGGAGCGAGCCTGCTCGCGAAGAGGCGGGCCCGTTCGCCGCATATCCCTGCTGATTACTTTTTCTTCAGGCAATCACTCATGAAAGTCTTGCGTGCATCGCCGGTCAACGCCTTGGTTTTCGCATCAGCGTTGCAGGTTTTCATTTTCTGCTGCTGGGGCGTCATCGCCTTGCCATCGTTGGCTGCTGGCGCGGCTTTGAGGCAGGTGCTCATGAACGTTTTGCGCGCATCGCCTTTCAGGCTCTTGGCGGTCGCATCGGCATTGCAGGTGGTCATTTTGTTCTGTTGCGCGGTGGCGGCAAAACCCTGGAAGCACAGCAGCAGACCGATCATCAACAAAGGGACACGCAACATCTTCATGGAGTTTTCTCCTTGTCGCCGCACCGATGGATGCGGCCTACGCAGAAGTGTAGCCAAATCTTGTTACACCTTCCTGCCTTCCAGGTGGCTGCGCCGGTACTGCTCCGGCGTACATCCGGCCTGACGGGCGAACATGGCGATAAACGCCGAGCCACTGCTGTAACCCAGGTCGAAGGCGATTTCCTGCACGCTGCGCGACGTTTCCAGTGCATCGATCGCGGCGAGATAGCGCAGGCGCTGGCGCCACTCACCGAAACTCATCCCCAGTTCGCGCACGAACTGCCGAGCCAGCGTGCGTTCGCTGACATGCACTTGCGCCGCCCACTGTGCCAACGGCTGGTTGTTGCCCGGATAGGCCTGCAACGCGTCGAGGATCGATAGCAAACCGGGACTGCTGGCATACGGCAGGTAACACTCATGCACCGGCGCCTGTTGCAGTTGATCGACCAGCACCTGGGCCAGACGCTGATCGGCATCGTGTTCGGGGATCTTCACGTCGCGGGCGGCGAAGTCCTTGAGGATCGCCTTGAGAATGTCGCTGATCGCCAGCGTGCAAGCCCGCGCCGGCAACTCGGCACAGACCTTGGGCGCGAGACACACCGCCCGATAATTGACCGGTTGATAGCTGTAGAAACTGTGCTCGACCTGCGGCGGCACCCACACCGCGTATTGCGGCGGCGACATGAAACGGCTGCCGTCGACGTCCATGTGCAGCACGCCATGAGCCGCATACTCCAGCGTGCCCCACGGATGGCGGTGCGGCGCGGCGAATTCGTGGGCGTTGAAGTCGGCGTAACGGAAGTACACCGTCGACGGCAGTTCGCTGAAATCCAGCAGATCGATGTGTTTGCTGTTCATGCTGTCCGGTTTCAGAGGCAGGTTGTCCGGTTCGAAGTATAGGGCTGTATCCAGACAGAGGATAATCACGCTTCATTAACGTTCTGGTTTCAACGCATGCAATACGCTTTTCCCCTGCTGGCGATTTTTATCTGGGCCGGCAACACCGTGATCAACAAGCTCGCCGTCGGCGCGATCTTCCCGGCCGAAATCGGTTTCTACCGCTGGCTGCTCGCCGGCTTGCTGTTCACCCCGTTCATGCTCAAACCGGTGATTGCCCACTGGTCGAAGATCCGCCCGAACCTGGGCAAAATCTTTGTGCTCGGGGTGCTCGGCATGGCGGTGTACCAAAGCCTCGCCTATTTCGCAGCGACCCTGACCACAGCGACCAACATGGGCATCATCCTGTCGCTGATGCCCTTGATGTCGCTGGCCATGGCGATCATCAGCCTGGGCCAGCGCCTGACCGCCGGTGCATTGGTCGGTGCCGTGCTGTCGTTTGCCGGTGTGCTGGTGGTGGTGTCGTCCGGCAGCCTCGGCGCGCTGCTGCAACACGGGGTGAATCTGGGGGACGCGATGATGCTGATCGCCACCCTGGCGTACGCGGTTTACAGCACGTTGCTGAAGAAATGGCAGCTGCGTTTGCCGCCGCTGGTGTTGCTGTATTTGCAGGTGCTGGTGGCGATTGTGGTGTTGTTTCCGCTGTTTGCTGTTTCGCCGAAAACCGGCCTGACCCTGCAGAACATTCCGTTGGTGTTGTACGCGTGTCTGTTGGCTTCGATGCTGGCGCCATTGGCGTGGATGCAGGCGGTGCAGCGCCTGGGGCCGAGCCGCACCACACTGTTCTTTAACCTGCTGCCGTTGATCACGGCGCTGATTGCGGCGCTGGTGCTAAAGGAGCAATTGGCGATGTATCACTTGGTCGGCGGGTTGTTGACCTTGGGAGGGGTGATTCTTTCCGAGCGCTGGACCACCGTGCTGGGCCATAAACGCCGCGTTGCCTGATCCGGCCTCTTCGCGAGCAAGCCCACTGCCCCATTTGGCCTGCATTTTCCTGTGGGGACGGGCTTGCTCGCGAAGAACGCTCACTTGGGCTGACCGCTAGACCCCGGCAGCCTTGAGCCGCGCCGCATGCTCGACAAACAGCCGCACCGGATCAGCCCCCTTCCCGACCAGCCCCAGCGACTGGTTGACGATGTCGAAATGATCCAGAGGAAAGTCATCGCCAATCACCGTGCCCAGATGCGAGCTGTAACGCCCGACCATGCCGTCACACTGCCCCGCTTCACGTTCGAACGTCGTGGCAAACAGCCGACAGCTGCGATGGGTGCCGTCAAACAGATTACCGCCGCGATCGGTCTTGCCCGGCTGTAACGTCCCCGACCACGAGTAATAACGCACGCCATTGACCACTTCCGGCCCGTGCCCGCCCCAGGTGTCGGGCAGCCCCTGTGGATAACGCTGATTGAACAGCGCCACGCCTGCTGTCGTCAGCGAGTGATGCGAGGCATGGATATCCACCGGCAGTTTCGGCCCGTGATAACCGGTGTCGAGTAACGCCATCATCCAGCCGATAGCGCGTAGCAACGCATCAAGAACGCGCCCTTTGGCACTGTCCGCGGGGTAGTGCTTGAGCAGGTAATCGGCCAGCTCCGAACCGTGATTGGGCCCGGCGACCGAGGTCACCGAAGCCACCAGATCCGGACGTTTGGCCGCCGCATAACGCGCCGTCAGCGAGCCTTGGCTGTGACCGAACAGGTTGACCTTGGCCGCGCCGGTCTCGCGCAAAATCTCCTCGATGCGCCGCAGCAACTGCTCACCGCGCACCTCGGTCGAGTTGAGCGGCGACACCTGCACGGCAATCACCGTCGCACCACCACGGCGCAACGCCTTGATGATCCCGAACCAATACGGATAAAACACCAGCCGGATAAACCCGAGCATGCCCGGCACCAGCACCAGTGGATAACGCGTCGACATGGGCAAACATCCTTGTGGTCGGTGAGTGGATGCAAGGCGTGCAAAACGCCCGCCAAGCATCCGCCCTGAACATGACAACTCGATGAGCAGCCTGCCCCCCCCGCCACCATCAGCCCCACCGGTAAGCATTTGGATGACGGGCGTCAAGACCGCAAAAAATCCCATAAAACTTTTTGCGTCGCTCAAGACTCACAACCTGGGTAGGCGATCACGACTGTAGAACGTGGCGCCAATCGGATTAGCCTCCAGGAGACTGAAATGAGCGACCTGCATTTGTCTGATGTTCAAACCCTGCGCGAGCGCGCACGGCAACACGTTGAAAACGGTGCCGTCACCGAAAGCTACAGCGCCAACCGTGAAGAGGTGCTGCGCTTGCTCAACGAATCGCTGGCCACCGAACTGGTCTGCGTCTTGCGCTACAAGCGCCACTACTTCATGGCCAACGGTTTGAAAGCCAGCGTGGCCGCCGACGAATTCCTCGAACACGCCATTCAGGAAGCGCAGCACGCTGACCGCCTGGCTGAACGCATTGTGCAATTGGGCGGCGAGCCTGAGTTCAACCCCGACCTGTTGTCCAAGATGTCCCACGCCCAGTACGTGGCCGGCAACACCTTGAAGGAAATGGTCTACGAAGACCTCGTGGCCGAACGGATCGCTATCGACAGCTACCGCGAGATCATTCAGTACATCGGTGATAAAGACCCGACCACCCGGCGTATCTTCGAAGATATTCTGGCTCAGGAAGAAGAACATGCCGATGACATGGCGGACATTCTGAACGACCTCTAAACCTTCGAAATTGCCATCGCGGGCAAACCCGCGATGGCGTCCTGACAGGCGCTGTAGATTTACTTGCTTGGCTTGACGGTCACCGGCGCCTTGCCCGCCTTCATCTGCTCAAGCAGCGGCGCACACTGATTCGGCTCTGCGCCACTGGGCGCCACCAACGCCAGCAGCCCTGCCGCCGGTGCAGCAATCACCCCCAACGCCACCATCCCCGCCCCGCGCAGCAACAGCGGCACCGCTTTGACCCCGGCATCGGGCTTGATGAACTTGCCACGCACATACAGCGGCGAGCGCAGCGAGATCAGACGCCAGCCCTTGGATTCGGGGGTCACCGTCAGGTCCAGTTGCTCGGTGGCCATGTTCGCTGTGCCGTCGACGTAAATGATCGCGTTCTCGGTATCAAAGACAAACAGTCGCGTGGTCGCCAAACCGGTCTTGATGTCGAAGTCCGCCGCCGCGCAGTTGATCTTCACTTCCTTGTCGCCAAAGATCTTGCCGACCACGTAGTTGCCGACGTTGAGACCGGCCAGCTCCATCAACTCACGACTGATCGCGCCGTCGTTGATCAGCATCTTCAGGCTGCCGTTGGCGCCGCCCAGCAACTTGGCAACCGAGTTGCCGCGACCACTGATATCGGCATCGCCATTGAGCTCACCAAAACTGGTCTTCATGGGCTCAAACGTCGGGAACAGTTCCTTGAGTTTGAACTTGCGCGCAGTCAATCTGGCCCGGCCTTCCAAAGGTTCGGTGCGCCCGTTGAGGCGGATCTGTGCGTCGAGATTGCCGCCCGCGACGCCGAAGCGCAGCGGTTCCAGGCTGAGCTCACCGTCATCGAGTTACAGATGGGTATAGAGGTCGGTGAGCGGCAGTTTTTCACTGTGGACGATGCGCTTGCCGGTGAATTCAACATCCGCGTCCATCGCCCGCCAGCGGTCGGTCTTGAATGCCTCGACCGGCAGCACTTTATCGGCCGGTTGCTTGCTCTCGCCGCCCCGGGCCTTTTGCTTGTCATTGGCGTCAGCACCGATCAACGGCGCGAGGTCAGCGAACAGCAATTGATTGGATACCAGCGCGCCGCTGAGTTTTGGCCGTGGCTGGCTGGCGATGTAGGTCAGGTCGCCATGGATGTCGCTGCCGCCGATCTTGCCGTTGAATTGCTCATAGGTGAATGTCGCGCCCGCCGCGTCATGCAGCTTGGCGATCAGATGGCCGTCGGTTGCATACGGGGGCGTATCCGGCAGGGTCACGCCGGTCAGCGGGTAGAGGTTGCCGAGGCTGGCACCGGCCAGTTTCAGGCGCAGGTCGAGGGCGCCGAGGTTGAGCGGGTCGGTCAGGGTGCCGGCCAATTCAATGCGGGTGTCGCCGATTTTCGCCTGAGCTTGCAGCGGGAACGGTTTGCTCGCGTCCTGCAACGCCAACAACCCGCCGATCTTGCCTTGGCCGGTGAGGTTCTGGCCGTGATATTGGCCGTTGACCTTCAACGCGAACGCGTAGTCTTGTGGCGCGCCGCCCTTGTCCTGTGCGGTTTTGGCGGCTTTATCACCGACGATTTCGCTGAACGGAATCGGCTTGCCCAGCGGATCGATCAGCACATCCAGCTTGGTCTTGAGGGTTTGATCATCAAGCGTCACATGGCCCTTGTCGAAACCGATGGCGCCGATATCGACCACCCAGTTCGACGGTTCGGCATTCGGGTCCTTGGGATCAAACGTGAACGTCCAGTTGGCCCGGCCATCGGCCAGGCGTTGCAGCTCAGCGTTGGGCTCGGTCAGGTCGATGCGCGGGATGACCACACGTTGCGCCAACAGCGCCAGAGGCGAGATGCGCAGCTCAACGCGCTTGAGCGTGACCATCTGCGGCGTCTTCGACCAGCCCGGATTGCCCAGGCTCAAGTCCTCGGCGACTACATGCGGCCAGGGTATCCAGGCACGCCAGCCCCCTTCATCCGGTTCACGCTGCCAGATCACCGCCAGGTTGCCGTTAATGGCAAATGGTCGATGCAGTTCTTGCGAGACTTTGGCATTGAGCGGCGGTTTGATCCGGTTCCAGTCGAAGAACACGATGATCAGGACCAGCACGGCCAAGAGCAGTACAAGGGTGGCGAAGGTCCAACTGAAGATTTTTCCGGTGCGCGTCATGCACAAAGCTCCTGATGACGACCGCACGCCCACATCACGGCGAACGGCTGAAACGGCGGGCCAAAGCGGCCCTCATGAATTCTGTGACTGGCAAAAGGCCCGCAGGTTTAATCGAAAGCCGGATCTGGGCGGAAAAAGCCACGCAAATCTGACCGATTGGTCGAACAGCGTTACCGCCCCCGCACTTTTGTGAGGCGCAAGTGGGTCGAAAATACCCACCAAGGTGCAAAACCGTCACCCTGAAAGGCCCGTTCTAGAGCCTCCCGTCAGAACAATCAATTCTGTTGATTATTACCATTGCGTTTATGAACTTTTATATCGACTTATCGAGAGTAGCATTGCCCTCGTACCCACTTTATCGCCCTCCCAAGGAGCAACCCATCATGAAACGCCAATTACTGCTCAGCCTTACCCTGTCGATGCTAGCCAGCACTGCTTTCGCCCTGCCCGCTGCCGAACAGGCGACTCCACAAGTCAAAACCAGCTACTCCGTGTTCAGCCAGACCGTTGCTGCTGACGGTTCCGACCGCACGCCACAAGGCCAGACCCTGGCTGAAGATGGCTACGACAAAACTCCACAAGGCCAGGCGCTCGCCGAAAACGGTCGCAACCGCCTTGAACAAAAAGGCCTGGTTGAAGACGGTTACGACAAAACCCCACAAGGCCAGGCGCTCGCCGAAGGTGGTGGTGACCGTGTGATCGAACGCAACGCCGCTTTAAGCTAAGCCCGTGGTGGCCTGGAAAAAAAGCCCAATTCCCCGATTGGGCTTTTGACTTTTCAGCCACAGCGTTAAAGAAGTCGCGATTTCCCTCCGTTGCATCCCCGCTGCCGTTCGACGCCGATAAAGCCGATTTGCTAGAGTGCGGCGCTTGTCCTGCCAAAGAACACGTCCTGCGATGCTGCCCCGCGCTGAACAGAAACAACAGACCCGCAACGCCCTGATGGACGCTGCCCGCCACTTGATGGAAAGCGGCCGAGGATTCGGCAGCCTGAGCCTGCGCGAAGTGACGAAAACCGCCGGAATCGTGCCCACCGGTTTCTATCGGCATTTTGCCGATATGGACGAATTGGGCTTGGTGCTGGTGAGTGAAGTCGGCCAGACCTTCCGCGAGACCATCCGCTTGGTGCGCCACAACGAATTCGTCATGGGCGGCATTATCGATGCGTCGGTGCGCATCTTTCTTGATGTGGTCAGCGCCAACCGTTCGCAATTTCTGTTTCTGGCCCGTGAGCAGTACGGCGGCTCGCAACCGGTGCGACAGGCGATTGGCCGCTTGCGCGAAAACATCAGCGCAGACCTGGCGGCTGACCTTGGGCTGATGCCCAAGCTTCAGCACCTGGACGCAGCCGGCCTGAGCGTGATGGCCGACCTGATCGTCAAATCCGTTTTCGCCACCCTGCCGGACATCATCGACCCGCCCGCCGAAGCCTTGCCGGAGCATCTGACGCCTCAGGCGAAGATCACCCAGCAATTGCGCTTCATCTTTATCGGTCTCAAGCACTGGCAAGGGCTGGGCAGTACCGAATAACCCTCCTCCCTCCAAATAGTCATACATCTCCTGTGGGAGGGGGCTTGCTCCCGAATGCAGTGTGCCCGTCGAAACATGCCTGCCTGACACACCGCTTTCGGGAGCAAGCCCCCTCCCACAATTGGATCAGCGTCTCGGCCTCCATTTGGTGCATGTAAAAATCTTCATGCACCAAAACCTCTCAAATTCCCGCAACATCTTGAAACATCCACTACGCTCCGACAGGGATTTCCTACATCTCGTCCGATTGGCAAGCCCCTTGCTCTAGCCTGAGTATTGTCCACTGCTGGAAGCTTTCCGATGCTGGTGATTCATCGCAGAATCGACCCTCAACCCCTCTGGGCCGCCGAGTTGCACCTGACCTTCGAAGCACGGAGCAAAAGCCGTTTGCGCTGTTTCAGTGCCGAAGGTGAAGACGTCGGGTTGTTTTTGGAGCGCGGTCAGGCACCGCTGTATGACGGCGAATGCCTACAGGCTGAAGACGGACGCATCGTTCGAGTTTGCGCCCGCCCCGAACAACTGCTGCACGTCACCTGCGCCAATGCCTTTGAACTGACCCGCGCCGCTTACCACTTGGGCAATCGCCACGTTGCCCTGCAAGTCGGCGAGGGCTGGCTGCGTTTGCTCGATGATTACGTGCTCAAGGCGATGCTCGAGCAACTCGGCGCGCAGGTCGAAGCCATCGAAGCGCCGTTCCAGCCGGAGCACGGTGCCTACGGCGGCGGCCATCACCATTCGCGCCACGGCGACGAAGACTTCAACTACGCGCCCAAACTCCACCAGTTCGGCGTGCGTCTGTGAATCCGGCCTGGGCGCTGTTGCGCCTGGCCAGTCCGCAATTGCCGATTGGCGGCTACAGCTATTCCCAAGGCCTGGAAATGGCGGTGGATAACGGCCGGGTCAACAACCCGGACAGCGCTCGCCGCTGGATCAGTGATCAGTTGCTGCTCAACCTCGCCCGATTCGAAGCGCCGCTGCTGCTCGCCCATTGTCAGGCCGCGGCGGATGAAAACTGGGGCGAACTGCTGCAGATCTGCGAAACCCACCGCGCCAGCCGTGAGACCCGCGAGTTGCATCTGGAGAGCCGGCAGATGGGTTACTCGTTGCAGCAACTGCTCAACGGCTTGCCGGAACTGGACGCACCCGCACGCGATTTTCTTGAGCAGTGCACCGAACCGCATCTGGCCCTCGGCTGGGCGCTGGCCGCCCGTGCCTGGGGCATCAGCCCGCAGGACGCCCTCGCCGCGTGGCTGTGGAGCTGGCTGGAAAACCAGCTGGCCGTTCTGATGAAAACCCTGCCGCTGGGCCAGCAAGCCGCCCAGCGCCTGACCAGCGAACTGCTGCCGCTGCTGCAACAGGCACAGCAGGACGCCACCCGAATCAACCCCGAACACATCGGCAGCGCCGCGTTCGGTCTGTCCCTGGCGTGCATGGCCCATGAGCGCCAGTACAGCCGCCTGTTCCGTTCCTAGGGCCCGTTATTTTGGAGAAGCATATGAACACACAACCTCTGCGCGTCGGCATCGGCGGCCCGGTCGGTTCCGGCAAAACCGCATTGACCCTGGCCCTGTGTCTGGCACTGCGCGAGCGCTACAACCTCGCCGTGGTCACCAATGACATCTATACCCGCGAAGACGCCGATTTTCTGGTGCGCAATGAAGCCCTGGCACCGGAGCGGATCATCGGCGTGGAAACCGGTGGCTGCCCGCACACGGCGATCCGCGAGGACGCCTCGATCAACCTCGAAGCGGTCGATCAACTGAACCGACGCTTCCCGGGGCTGGATCTGATTCTGGTGGAGTCCGGCGGCGACAACCTCTCGGCGACGTTCAGCCCGGAACTGTCCGACCTGACGATCTACGTGATCGATGTTTCGGCCGGCGACAAGCTGCCACGCAAGGGCGGGCCGGGTATTTGCAAGTCCGACCTGCTGGTGATCAACAAGATCGATCTCGCCCCGCTGGTCGGCGCCTCGCTGGACATGATGGACAGCGACACAAAACGCATGCGCAACGGCAAGCCGTTTGTGTTCAGCAACCAGAAAACCGGTCAGGGCCTGGAAGCGATCATCGCCTTCATTGAACGCCAGGGCCTGCTGACCGCAGCCTGATTCACTTATCAACAAGGAAGCTTATCCATGACATTCAAACGTATTCTGGGCGCCCTGGCGCTGCTGCTGACCCCCGCGCTGGCCTTTGCTCACCCAGGGCATGGCGACAGTGGCTTGATCGCGGGTATCAGCCATCCGATGGGCGGCCTCGATCATTTGCTGGCGATGATTGCCGTCGGTTTGTGGGCGGCTCAGCAGCAAGGCGCGGCGCGTTGGGCGCTGCCGTGCACCTTCGTCGGCACCATGTTGATCGGCGGCATGCTCGGTTTTGAAGGGCTGGAGTTGCCGGCACTGGAAAGCGGGATTGCGGCGTCGGTGCTGGCGCTGGGCCTGGCGGTTGCGCTGGCGGTGCGTCCGCCATTGGTGATGGCGGTGGCGGCGACGGCGTTGTTTGCGCTGTTCCATGGTGTCGCGCATGGCCTGGAGTTGCCGGACATGTCGAGTCCCTGGGCGTATGCGACGGGATTTGTGGCGGCGACCGCTGCGCTGCATGCCGCTGGTTATGCGGTGGTTCGTTTTCTGCCTCAGGCTGCTGCGCCGCTGGTGCGCCTGGCGGGTGCTGCTTCGGCGGTGACGGGTGCGTGGTTGCTGGCCGGTTGATTTCTATCGCCTGAGCAGGCCCCTTCGCGAGCAAGCCCACAGGTTTTGTGTTTACCCTAAATCCATGGTGGGAGCGGGCTTGCTCGCGAAGACGGCCGATCAGACACCGCATCGCTCCCCCCATGCTGTCTGCTACCATGTCGCGCAATCGCCCCAGCCGTGACGACGTCCGCCCATGCCCCTCGCTTCCCGCTCCAAGTCCCTGCCTGAATTGACCGCCCTGTTCAGCGACGTGCAACAGCATTTCGTCAACGTGATCGTGCCCCTCTGGCAAGGCCCGGGCTGGAACGCCGACATGGCGCTGCCTTACGAGGCGCTGGACGCCGCGCATCAGCCGCTGCCACCGCAACGCTATCGGGCGATGGCCTGCGCGCGACAGCTATATCTGTTTTCCAGCCTGATCGGGGTTGTGGATAACGCCGAAGATCGCGCGGCCGCGCTGTTTCGCTCGCTGCAACGACACTTCCACGATGGCGAACATGGCGGCTGGTTCTACAGCATTGATCCACAGGGCAAACCGCTGGATCAGCGCAAGGATCTCTATACCCACGCCTTTATCCTGTTCGCCTGCGCACATTACTGGGACAAGTCCCGTGAGCCGCTGGTGGAGTCGACGCTCAATGCCGCACTGGAAATCATCGGCCGCCGTTTTGCGACCGGTGACGGCTTGTACGAAGCGTGCCTTGAGCGCGACTGGATCACCCTGCAAACCGGCCCGTTGCAGAACCCGCTTATGCACTTGGCCGAAGCCTTTCTCGCGACCTTGTCAGTGCGTGAAGACGCGGCAACGCAACAAGCGCTCGTTGAGTTATGCACAGCCATGCACAAGCGGTTCATCGATCCACAACATGGCGTGTTGATGGAGAAACCGCTCGGGGCTGTGGATAACTGGTACGAGCCGGGGCACCAGTTCGAGTGGTACTTCCTGCTGCAATCCTCGGCGCTGTTGCGCGGCTCGAAACTGCATTCGGCGCTGGACAAGGCGTTCGCGTTTACCGAGCAATTCGGTGTGCAGCAGCCGTGCGGCGCCGTGCGGGCGATGCTTGATCTGGAACTGGACGGACGCCCGAAAGATTCGACTCAACGGATCTGGGCGCAGGCCGAATATCTGCGGGCGCTGACCTTACGCCCCAACAGCGAGGCTGTGGTGCTGCATCAATTGCAAGCATTGCAACAGCGCTTTCTGCATGCCGGTGGCTGGCATGAGTGCCGCGATGAACAAGGTGACGTCAGCCGCAAGGACATGCCTTCGACGACGCCCTATCACCTTGCGACCTGCTACAGCGGACTGGCGGCCTATCTTCGTTGATGGGCTGCCTGTGACCTGTGCCAAGCGTGCTCGCTCGGCACAGGCTGCTGGCTCTAAACCTTGTTGCGCTCGATGGCAAAATCCGCCCAGGTCTGGCTCACCGGCATCAGCTCAAGGCTGTTGATGTTGATGTGCGCCGGCGCATTCATGACCCAGAAAATCGTCTCGGCGATGTCCTGCGGCTGGATCGGCTCGGCACCGGCGTAGGTCGCGTTGTAACGCTCCTGATCGCCGGCAAAACGCACCAGCGAAAACTCGCTTTCACACAGCCCCGGCTCAATGTTGCTGACCCGCACACCCGTGCCCTGCAAGTCGCAACGCAGGTTCAGCGAGAACTGCTTAACGAACGCCTTGGTCGCGCCGTACACATGGCTGCCCGGATACGGATAGTTGCCGGCGATAGAACCAAGATTGACGATGCCAGCGCCACGACCGTGGGCGATCAGGCGCGGCAGCAGCAAACGCGTGGCGTACATCAGGCCTTTGACGTTGGTGTCGACCATCGTGTCCCAGTCATCCAGATCGCATTTCGGCGCAGGGTCGACGCCCAGCGCCAGACCGGCGTTGTTGATCAGGCCACGCAGCTTGGCGAACGATGGCGGCAGGTTGGCAATCGCCGCCTCCATCGCCTTGCGATCACGCACATCGAGCACCAGGCCATGCACTTCGGTTTGCCTGGACAGTTCGGCGCACAGGGCATTGAGGCGTTCTTCACGACGGCCGGTCAGCACCAGTTTCCAGCCAGCCTCGGCAAAACGGCGGGCACAGGCTTCACCAAAACCGGACGTCGCGCCGGTGATAAACAGGGTGTTGGACATCGTGTTCTCCTTGCTTCGGCCGCCAAGGCAGCCCTTGAAATAGAAAATCAGGTGGCAGCATGCCCGGCCTCGCAATCACGAGCAACACTCGCGAACTGTGCAAAAAACAACCAGCAGCGCCAACGCTATAGCGAACGTGGCTTGTAGCCATGTGCACGCACCTTATCCACAGGCCCTTCCACAGTTTCCGGGGGCAAGTGGAAACGCGTAAAGCCTCGCCACACAAGGCTTTGCGGGACGAATAGAAAGTTTTTTGCTTGACCCTGAAGCGGCAGATGTGCGGGACATGGCATTTTGCACGACCGAGCAGTCACCGCGATGATTGCGCGAAGCCAGTCATTACGCCGCTTAGCGGAGTCTTTCCAGAGTTTAATCACAGACTTATCCACAGCCTGACCAACCTCGGGTCGACGGCAATACACGCCCCATAAAAAGGTTGACAACGGCGTCTGTCACTCACGCAAAAAAGCCTGATCAAAAAACAATCACACGCCTGAAAGCCACGGTTTCAAAGGCTCGCAGCCAGCTACTACCACGTTATTCACAGCCGGCTCCACAGCAAACGGGGACAAGTCAAAACTGTGGAAAAACAGCCAATTGCAGCGTCTATATGTCGCGCTTTGGCAGGTTGGGGAGTTTGTTTTCCACAATTCTGGAACTTGCGCATATCAACTGCGGGAGCGAGCTTGCGCCCACAAGGGGCTGTGGTGGTTCGAGGAATGAAAAAGCCCCGGGACTTGCGTCGCCAGGGCTGTGTGTATCTGGGGATAACTCAGTGCCCGCCCAGATAGGCGTTACGCACCTCCTCGTTCACCAGCAACTCTTTCCCCGTACCCGTGAGGCGAATCTCGCCGTTGACCATCACATACGCCCGATCCGACAGCTTCAGCGCATGGTTGGCGTTCTGCTCGACGAGGAAAATGGTCATGCCGGTTTTCGCCAGCTCGCGCAGAGTGGCGAAAATCTGCTTCACCACAATCGGCGCCAGGCCCAGGCTCGGCTCATCGAGCAGCAACAACTTCGGCCGGCTCATCAACGCGCGGGCGATGGCGAGCATCTGCTGTTCGCCGCCGGACATGGTCATCGCTCGCTGATTGCGCCGTTCTTCAAGCCGTGGAAACAGCGTGAACATGCGCTGCATATCCTCTTTGGCGTGTTTGTCGCCAATCGGGATGGTGCCCATCAACAGGTTTTCCTCGACGGTCATGTCGGGGAACACCCGTCGTCCTTCTGGCGACTGCGCGATGCCGTTGGAGGCGATGTAGTGCGAAGACTTGTGGGTAATGTCGACGCCTTGATAGAGGATCTGCCCGCTCGCCGCTCGCGGCTGGCCGAAGATCGACATCAGCAACGTCGACTTGCCCGCGCCGTTGGAGCCAATCAGGCTGACGGTTTCGCCTTCATTGATCTGCAGCGAAACACCCTTGAGTGCCTGGATCGGACCGTAGAACACGTCGAGGTCTTTGAGTTCGAGGATCGGTTGAGTCATACCAGCTCCTCTTCGTCGGCGCCCAGATAGGCGGCAATCACTTTTGGATCATTACGGATGGCTTCGGGCCCGCCCTCGGCGATAACGATACCGTGGTCCAGCACCACAATGTGGTCGGAAATGCTCATGACCATGCCCATGTCGTGTTCGATCAGCACCACGGTCAGATCGTGCTCGTCGCGCAGCAGCCGGATCATCGCGCTCAGCGCTTCGGTTTCCTGAGGGTTGAGGCCGGCGGCCGGTTCGTCGAGACAGATGATCTGCGGCCGTGTGCACATGGCCCGGGCGATCTCCAGTCGGCGTTGCTGGCCGTAGGAGAGCTCACCGGCCAGACGGTTGGCGCAGTCCACCAGATCGACCACTTCCAGCCAATAGAACGCACAATCGAGCGCGTCGCTTTCGGATTTGCGATAGCCCTTGGTGTTGAGGATGCCGGCCAGCATGTTGCGGTTGACCCACATGTGCTGGGCCACCAGCAGGTTTTCCAGTACCGACATTTCCTTGAACAGGCGAATATTCTGGAACGTGCGGGCCAGGCCTGCGCGGTTCACCAGATGGGTGCCACCGAACATCTTGTAGTACAGACGGCTGAGGAAGCTTTTCGGCGAAACGAAATCGGTCGGTTTGAACGACTCGCCCAGCAATTGAATGACGTTGGTCTTCTGGCCGCGCACATTGAGTTCGATCTTGCCACCGGAGGCTTTGTAGAACCCGGTCAGGCAGTTGAACACCGTGGTCTTGCCGGCGCCATTGGGGCCGATCAGCGCGAAGATCGAATTGCGTTTGACCTTCAGGCTGACATCGCTCAACGCCTTGATGCCACCAAAATGCATCATCAGTTTTTCAACAGAGAGTACGACTTCACTCATGGCGCAGTCCTCTCGTAGTGAATGGCACCTTTGCGTGGAGTGACCCCGGAACGGCTGATGCGGATCAGCCCTCGTGGTCGCCAGATCATCATCAACACCATCAGGATGCCGAACAGCAGCACGCGATATTCGGCGAAGCCGCGCAGCAGTTCCGGGGCCACCGTGAGCACGAACGCCGCAATCACCACACCGATGGTCGAGCCCATGCCGCCGAGCACGACAATGGCCAGGATCAGCGCCGACTCGAAGAAGGTAAACGAGGTCGGGTTGACGAAACCTTGGTAGGTCGCGAAAAACACACCGGCCAGACCGGCCGTCGACGCACCGATGGTGAACGCCGACAGTTTGACCAGTACGTGGTTCAGGCCCATCGAACGGCAAGCGATTTCATCTTCACGCAAAGCTTCCCAGGCGCGGCCGACCGGCATCTTCACCAGACGATGCTTGATGTACAGCACGGCCAGCACCACCAGGAACAACACCGCGTAAATGAAGTAATACTTCACGTCAGAGTTGTAGGCGATGCCGAAGAACTCGTGAAACGGTATCCCACCCTCCTTCGCCCGTTTGCCGAACTCCAGACCGAAAAAGGTCGGCAGCGGTGCCGACATGCCATTCGGGCCGCCCGTCAGGGACAACCAGTTGTTGAGGATCAGACGAATGATTTCACCGAAGCCCAGGGTCACGATTGCCAGATAGTCGCCATGCAGGCGCAAGACCGGGAAACCGAGGATACAGCCGGCAAGGCCAGCCGTGATCGCCGCCAGCGGCAGCACGGTCCAGAAGCCCAGACCGAGATACTGGTAACCCAGCGCCAGCCCGTAGGCACCGATGGCGTAGAACGCCACGTAACCCAGATCGAGCAAACCGGCCAGGCCCACTACGATGTTCAGGCCCAAGCCCAGCAACACGTAAATCAACCCGAGGATGACCACGCCAAGCAGGTAGGAGTTAGAGAAGAACGGCACGGCCACGGCCAGCAGAATCAGTAACGGGATGATCCAGCGCAGGCTTGATTTGTGATCGGCTGGCAGCACATGCACGCCGGAACTGGTGCTCTCGAATCCGTCGAGAATCTTCAGCCCCTTGGGCGTTTGCAGGAACAGGCTGAGGGCAAATCGGCCAACCATGACGATGGCGATAATCCACGCCACACGGGTCGGTTCGAGGTTGAAACTGTAGCCGTCGAGTACGACGCCGACAATCGGGCCAAACACGACCAAGGCAATGAGGCCGGCAAGAATCGACTCAACCAGGCTTTTTTTGATATCGATATTTTTTTGAGTGGTTGAAGACATCGCTTACACCTTCGACACAAGAGGACGGCCCAACAGGCCCTGCGGCCGGAAGACCAGAACAAGTACGAGCAGCGAGAAGCTGAACACGTCTTTGTAGTCGGAGTTGACCAGGCCGGAGAACAGCGACTCGGAGATCCCGAGGATGATCCCGCCGAGCATCGCACCGGGCAATGAACCGATCCCGCCAAGCACCGCTGCGGTGAACGCCTTGATGCCGATGATGAAACCGGCATAGAAGTCGAACGTGCCGTAGTTCATGGTGATCAGTACGCCCGCCAGCGCCGCCATGGCCGCACCGATGATGAACACGTAGGAAATCACCCGGTCGGTGTTGATCCCCAGGATCGAAGCCATCTTGCGGTCTTGTTGGGTCGCGCGGCACATACGACCGAGTTTGGTGTACTTGATCACGTAGGTCAGCAGGCCCATGCCCACGAACGCCGCGACCAGAATGAAGATCTTGGTGTAAGTCAGTTGCACGAAGCCGGTGCCGATGTCGACACGCAAGGCACCGGTCAGCAGGGTCGGCACGCCTTGTTGCTTCGCGCCTTGGGCGATCTGTGCATAGTTTTGCAGGATCAGGGAAATACCAATGGCGCTGATCAGCGGTGCCAGTCGGGTGGAGTTACGCAGGGGTTTGTAGGCTACACGCTCGATGACCCAGCCATAGACCGCCGTGACGACGATGGTGAAGATCAGCGTGCCGAGCATCAGCAGTGGGAAGGATTCGATACCGAAGTAAGCCAGCAGAGCCAGACTGATTGCCGCCAGGTAAGCGGAAATCATGTAAACCTCGCCGTGGGCGAAGTTGATCATGCCAATGATGCCGTAGACCATTGTGTAGCCGATGGCGATCAGGCCATAGACCGACCCGAGGGTCAGGCCGTTGACCAGTTGCTGCAGGAAAATACCATCCATAACGCAATCTCACGCAGTGAGAACCTGCACACCTGAGGCGTGCGGCTCTTCTAGGGAAAATACAGATTTACGTCGGAGCAATGTCAGAGCGCGATTTACCTATCGCCACCGCCTCCTGTGGGAGCGGGCTTGCCCGCTCCCACAGGGGTTTATGGCGTTCAGGTGATCGCGTCAGCCCTTACTTCTGTTTTTCCAGCTGGTGGTATTTGCCGTCCTTGTCCCATTCGTAAACCACGTAGTCGGAGACTTTCAGGTCGCCCTTGGCGTCCCAGGATTTCTCGCCCATGACGGTCTTGACCGGGTTTTTCTTCAGCCATACAGCCGCTTTTTCGCCGTCGTTGGACTTGGCGCCGTTGAAGGCTGCAGCCAGGGCTTGTACAGAGGCGTAAGCGTAGAGGGTGTAGCCTTCAGGCTCGGTGCCGGCCTTGCGGAACGCATCGACGACCGCCTTGCTGTCTGGCAGCAGACGCGGGTCGGCGCCGAAAGTCATCAGGACGCCATCGACGAATTGCGGGCCACCGGCGGTGGTCACCAGTTCGTCGGTCACAATGCCGTCGTCGGACATGAACTTGACGTCTTTCAAGCCCTGTTCACGCAGTTGGCGAACCAGAGGACCGGCTTCCGGGTGCAGACCACCGAAATAGACGACGTCGGCGCCAGCGCCACGGATTTTGGTCACGATGGTGCTGAAGTCTTTTTCGCCCCGGGTCAGGCCCTCGTAAAGAACCGGAGTCACGCCGCGCTTGATCAACTGAGCCTTGGTGGCGTCAGCCAGACCTTGGCCGTAGGTGTCCTTGTCGTGCAGAACAACAACTTTTTTGCCCTTGAGCACGTCGACAATGTAGTCGCCGGCGACGATGCCCTGCTGGTCGTCACGTCCGCACATACGGAACATGGCGCTCAGGCCGCGCTCGGTCACTTGCGGGTTGGTGGAGCCCGGGGTGATCGCAATAATGCCGGCTTCGTCGTAGATTTCCGACGCTGGAATGGTCGAAGAGGAGCAGAAGTGACCGACCACGCCGGCGACTTTCTGGTTGGTGAGGTCCTTGGCGACCGTCACAGCCTGCTTCGGTTCGCAGGCGTCATCGCCCTTGACCAGAACGATTTTCTCCCCGTTGACGCCACCGGCCGCGTTGACCGCATCGGCTGCCGCCTGGGCGCCCTTCATGTACTGCTCGCCAAATGCCGCGTTGGCGCCCGTCATTGGACCCGCTACGCCGATTTTGATGTCAGCCTGAGCAAACGCAGAAACACCCAACGCAGTAGCCACTGCGAGGGCCAGAAAGCCTTTCTTGTAAAACGTCTGGGACATGAGGTGGTGCTCCAAGGTTTTTTTTAGTTGGCACTGCGACTTCATTTCACTGAATGCTCAGAGCAAGGGCCGTGCCATCGGTTTTTTATTCTTCAAAAAGTCGCTGCTTTCTTGTTATTTCGACTGTTTCGTTCCCATTTTCATTGGGCGTGCAACCGTCTAAACCGCGGAAGGTGAAACCTTTTAAAATTTCAGGCGCAACCCGCGTGCGCCATCATTGCAACCGCGGCACCAAACGACGTGCAACCAGCCTGTAACCGCTCGCGTCACCGAACTGCACACTGCTGGTGCGGGACTGCTACAACCCGCACCATTACAGGCTAGTCGCTACGCGCAAAAGCGCCGCGTTACGCAACATCTTTCAACATTCAAATGACAATGCGCAGGCACTGGCCCGCGTGATACAGCGAGAATCCGGCCTCGTACAGGCAACTGCGCAACCCCGCGCCAGACAGGGGCTGCATCGGTGCAAAGGGAATCGGCAGGGCTTGAGGATTACCGTTACACAGATAGTCGGCGAAGGCTTTGCCGACCACCGTGCCCGTGGTCACACCCCGGCCGTTGTAACCGGTGACTGCCACCAGTCCCGGTGCCGGCTCGAACAGACGCATCAAGTGATCGGGCGTAAAAGCGATGCGCCCGGTCCAGGTGCACTCCCACTCGACCGGCTTCAGATTGGGGAAGTAATGCTGCTGCACCCGGTCGGCCCAGGCCTTGAGGAACCAGGTCGGTTTCTGATTGCCATTACCGAGACTGCCAAGCAATAACCGCCCGTCTTTGTCGCGGCGGATGCTGCTGAGCACTTGCCGGGTATCCCACGAGCCCTGCCCGCCCGGAAGGATCTGCTGTGCGGCGTCTTCGCTCAAAGGCACCGAGGCAACCTGATAGTAAAAACCGGGAAAGAAATTGCGCTTGAGCTCGGTCCAGTCGCCTTCGGTGTAGGCGTTGGAGGCGATGACAACCTGCTCGGCCAGCACCGAACCCTGTTCGGTCTGTACCGACCATTTCGGGCCTACACGCTCGAGACGAGTGACCGGGGAGTGATCGAACATCTGCCCGCCGAGCCCCATCACCGCATTCGCCAGCCCGGTGACATAGGCCATCGGATTAAGCGTCCCCGCGCGACGGTCGAGCAACGCAGCAGCAATTTTCTGTGTGCCGGTGGCTTGCTCGCAAGCCTTGCCGGTCAGCAATTCGACGGGGGCACCACGGCGTTTCCATTGCTGCTCACGACTGCGCAGATCCGCCTCCCCCTTGGCGTTGTGGGCCATGTGCAGGGTGCCTTCGCGGCGCAACTGGCAATCGATGTTGTACTTATCCACAAGGCTGAACACCAGCGCCGGCGCCGCACCGAGCATGCGGTTTAGCTGGCTGCCAACGGCTTCGCCGAACCCGGCTTCGATCTCGTCCGGCGGGATCCACATACCGGCGTTGACTAATCCGACGTTGCGACCGGAACCGCCGTGACCGGCGCGATGGGCTTCCAGCACGCAAACGCTTTTGCCTTTCTCCAACAGATGCAGCGCCGCCGACAACCCGGTAAACCCGGCACCGATCACGCAGACATCGACGTTGACCTCACCCTTGAGCGCGGTGTTATCGGGCCTTTGCGGCGTGAGTTTTTCCCACAGACATTCTTCGCGTAACGGCATTGCCAGACTCCAACAGAAACCTAACAAACACACTGTTCAACAATGTGGGAGCGGGCTTGCTCGCGAAAGCGGTATATCAGACAACGTCTAAGTCGACTGACCCGACACCTTCGCGAGCAAGCCCGCTCCCACAAGGGGTTATCCATCTGACTGAAGGTATCAGTCGAAGGTGATGCCCTGCGCCAGCGGCAATTCCAGCGAGTAGTTCACGGTATTAGTCTGACGACGCATGTAGGCGCGCCACGCATCCGAGCCCGACTCACGACCACCGCCGGTCTCTTTCTCGCCACCAAACGCGCCGCCGATTTCCGCGCCGCTGGGGCCGATGTTGACGTTGGCGATGCCGCAGTCACTGCCGACTGCCGACATGAACTGCTCGGCCTCACGCACGTCCGTGGTGAAAATGCACGACGACAGACCTTGTGGCACCGCGTTGTTCAAACGCAGCGCTTCCTGGAAATCGCTGTAGCCAACCACGTACAAGATCGGCGCGAAGGTTTCGCTGCACACCACATCACTCTGCTCCGGCATTTCAACGATGGCCGGCGAAACGTAGTAGGCGTTGGGGAATTGATCCTCCAGTTGACGCTTGCCGCCAAACACGCGACCGCCCTCGCTCAATGCCTGCTCCAGCGCATCCTGCATGTTCTCGAAACTGTGCTTGTCGATCAGCGGGCCCACCAGATTGCCTTCCAGCGGATGACCGATGCGCACTTTGGCGTAAGCCGCCTTGAGGCGGGTGACGATTTCTTCTTTGACCGATTCGTGGGCGATCAAGCGACGCAGCGTGGTGCAACGCTGACCGGCAGTGCCGACCGCGCTGAACAGAATCGCGCGCACCGCCATGTCCAGATCAGCGCTTGGGCCGAGGAGCATCGCGTTGTTGCCGCCCAGCTCAAGGATGCTGCGGGCGAATCGTGCAGCGACTTTCGGCGCCACTTCGCGGCCCATGCGCGTGCTACCGGTGGCGCTGATCAGCGCCACACGCGGGTCGTCGACAAGGGCTTCACCGGCGTCACGGCCACCGATGATCACCTGGCAGAGGTTCGCCGGGGCGTCAGTGAAATTCTTCACCACGCGATCAAACAGGGCCTGGCACGCCAGTGCCGTCAGCGGGGTTTTCTCCGACGGTTTCCACACCACCGGGTTACCGCAAACCAGCGCCAGCGTGGTGTTCCACGCCCACACCGCGACCGGGAAGTTGAACGCACTGATCACCCCGACCACGCCCAGCGGATGCCAGGTTTCACGCATGTGGTGGCCCGGGCGCTCGGAGGCGATGGTCAAACCGTACAACTGGCGCGACAGACCGACGGCGAAGTCGCAGATGTCGATCATCTCCTGCACTTCACCCAGGCCTTCCTGAGTAATCTTGCCGGCTTCCCACGACACCAGTTCGCCGAGATCGGTTTTGTATTCACGCAGCACTTCGCCGAATTGACGCACCAGTTCCCCGCGACGCGGCGCCGGCACCTTGCGCCACGCCTCGAACGCATGATCTGCGCGACTGATGTGCTGCTCGACTTCAGCCGCGCCTTCCCAGTTCACGGCGGCAATCCGGCTGCCGTCGATCGGCGAATGCACCGGCACTTTGCCGTTCTGATAAAGGGCCGGGTTTACACCAAGACGATCAAGCAATGCGGCAACCATGGGTCACTCCTCAAGCAAAAACTGAATGTGTGCGGCCGCTTTTTCACGACCGGGCAGGCCTTTAGTTGTAGCGTCCCAACGGCAAGGCAACAAACGACCTTTACGCGAGATATCATTCCGTTTATTCATGCTGAGCATAGAAAGACAAGAAAAGGATCCGCCATGCTGAACAAACGCCACTTGCCATCGATCACCGCGTTGCAGTGCTTCGAGGCCGTGACCCGGCACTTGAGTTTCACCCGCGCCGCCGAGGAGCTGAACCTGACGCAGAGCGCTGTCAGCAAACAGGTCGCGCAGCTTGAGGAATTGTTGCAGCACTTGTTGTTTCGTCGCGTGCGTCGCCGTTTGCAGATGACGCCCGCCGGGGATTTGTACTTGGTCGAAGTCAGAAAAATCCTCACACAGGTAGAGATGTCGACCCATTACCTGCGCTCCTACGGCGGTGAGACCGAAGTCCTGCGCGTCTCGACGCCATCGACCTTCGGCGCTCGCTGGCTGGTGCCGCGCCTGAAGGGCTGGCGTTTGCGCCATCCGTCGATTCATCTGGATCTATGCAACGAGCAGGAAGCCGATGATTTGCTGCAAGGGCGCAGTGATCTGGCGTTCTATTTCGGCCAGAGTTCGCGGCCCGGCACTGAATCCCTGAAGCTGTTCGGCGAAGAGCTTGTGCCGGTCTGCGCGCCGGGCAGCCTGCCGCAAACACCGTTCACTGACCCGACGCAACTCACCGATCTGGTGCTGCTGCAAAATGCGTCGCGCCCACAGGCCTGGCACGACTGGTTCGACAATCAGGGTTACCAGACCGAGCACAGCTACCACGGGCCGCGTTTCGAAACCTTTTATATGTGCATCCGCGCCGCACAAGTCGGCTGCGGTGTAGCGCTATTGCCGAGGTTTCTGGTGGAAGAGGAATTGGCCGACGGCAAACTGGTCATTCCCTGGCAGCATGCAATGCCCAGCACCGACGCCTATTACCTGGCCTACCCGGAACACTCGGCGGAAGTGCCCAAGGTGCGCGATTTTGTGAAGTGGATGCTGGAACAGATCGATAGCCCCTGATCCCATTCCCTGCGCCAGCTCCTACACGGACGGGGTCAGGCAATAACAAACAGACCGTCCACAACCTGAGCTTGAGCAAGGCGTGCGCGCAGATCGGCGTCGATAGCGCAATCATTGGCCTTGTACAACCTTACGCGCCGATAGGCATCGGCCCGATTGATTTCCTGCCCGAGATACTCCCAGACAACCCTTGAACATGAAGGAGCACGATGATCGGCTGCAGAAACCCCAAGCTTCAAACCATTGAGCCGAGTGATACAGCTTTTGAAACTTGGGATGAGGATGGTTTGGCTGATCTCGTTTGACGTCAGCGATTCATAATCGACGAAAAACAAGCGATCGCGCAGGTAATAGGCAACACCCAAATATCGATACGTCTCGAAATCATCGCCAACCCCGGCGATCTGTAAGCGCTCGTTTCGCTCATAGACAACGTCGTCACCCTCCTCCCGTACATGCACAAGCGAACACAGAATAGAGCCGGGCTCAGTCATTGCGTTGTAATACTCGTAGTAATAACCGCTGTGGGCTTTCAGCTCAGGTGAGGACTGTTCGCGCAGGTGTTCATGCATGATCCGTGATGCTCTCACCTCCCCCGAGGCCTGATTTTTATTGGCCCTAACGTCAATCAAGGCAACGAATTGCTCCGATGGCAGCGCTATTTCAAACGCTTCCACGCCAAAAAAGTCGCAGATTCGCTTGAGGTTGAAAGGTGTGGGGATGCTTTTCCCACATAGATACTTATTGAATTGCCCACGATTAATTCGAAGTTTCCTACAAACTTCCGCGACAGATCTGTAGTGACTACACAGCAGCCTCAAGTTAGCAGAAAAAAACTCGCACATAGACCGACTCAACAAAAATCAAGAGACAGCAACCATAGCAGCAACTCGCATCACATTTAAGCAACTTGCGAAATTGCATCAATTGAAATACGGCTGGATATTACGAGTCCTGAAAGGCTTCAGGACTGACAACACCATTAATTCGCCAGCACTCTAAATAGCAAGGAGCTTCGAATGCTAGACGTCATCAACGACTTTCTGTCGAGCAAGGTATTGATACCTTTGGTTCTTGGACTGGGAGTCTATTTCACTGTCCGCTCAGGATTTGTCCAGCTCAGATACTTCCCCCATATGTTCGGTATTTTGCGGGGCAGTTGGCATACCGACAGCCATCAATTGAGTTCATTTCAGGCGCTGACACTCAGCCTTGCCGGACGTGTCGGTACCGGCAATATCGTCGGGGTGGGGATTGCAGTGAGCATGGGTGGACCCGGTGCAGTGTTCTGGATGTGGATGACCGCTCTTCTGGGCATGTCGAGCAGCTTCTTCGAATGCACGTTGGGACAACTCTATAAACGTAGCGATGGCAAAGGCCTGTATCGAGGTGGGCCGTCCTGGTACATCCAGCACGGTCTGGACAAGCGCTGGCTCGGGTTGGTCGCGGCCGTGTTATTGCTGGTGACCTTTGGTTTTGCAATCAATGGTCTCGAGTCCCATGCCGTATCACACTCGCTAAAAAATGCGTTTGGCCTGCCGCCTATGTGGTCGGGGCTCGCAATTTCTTTCATGCTGGGAGCTGTCTTCGTAGGCGGGATAAAACGTATCGCGGCAGTAGCCGACCTTCTGGTTCCTATAAAGGTTCTCGCCTACGTCGGCGTAACAGCCTATGTGATCGTTCTGCAGTTCGATCAGGTTCCGGCAATGCTGATGACCATCATCAAAAGCGCATTCGGTCTGGATCAGGCGTTTGGTGGATTGGTGGGCAGCGCAATCATCATGGGTGTCAGACGCGGTGTTTTTTCCAACGAGGCAGGACTGGGCAGTGCTCCCAATGTCGCCTCAGTCGCGAAGATCGACCACCCGGTTGCACAAGGCGCGGTACAAGCACTGAGTGTGTTCATCGATACATTCGTAATCTGCACCTGTACTGCGCTCCTGATTTTGCTATCAGGGTTCTACACACCGGGATTTGAAGGTGACGGGATTGCTCTGGCACAAAACTCGCTGGCAGCCATCGTCGGGGAATGGGGACGGATGTTTATCAGCGTGGTGCTTGCCTTATTCGTATTCACGGCAATGCTTTACAACTATTACTTGGGAGAAAACAGCCTGCGGTTCATGTTGGATGAACCTCGAAAAATGCTGATTTTCTATCGTGTGCTTGTGTTGATATTGGTGTTCTGGGGCTCCGTCGAAGATCTGTCGACTGTTCTGGCTTTTGCAGACATCACCATGACGCTGCTGGCGCTTGTCAACCTGGTAGCCATGTTTCTGCTCTTCAACATCAGCATGCGTGTTCTGCGCGACTACGACGAACAACGCCGTGCTGGCATCAAGACGCCTGTGTTCGACCCAAGCAAATTCCTTGATCTGGATCTTGATCCTTTAGCGTGGCCGCCGCAGCACGACGGCTCAGGCACAATGATTCGTAGCGAACCCGCTCTTTCCTCAAGCGTAAGCAAACAGCCCATACAGGCTTAGACCGGGCAGGTGCAAAGCCATTAAAACAATTAATGGCTTTGCAGCAACTACACCAACACACTGCAAACATCATATCTAAAGAACTATAAACCCTTCGATCTGTCACGCCTAAAACAAACGGAAGGACTTCACCCCATGAATCGTTTTTGCCCCCTAAAAGCAAATGCAACCAATAACCCTACATACTTCATAGATTCACACGCCACGCCCAACCAATTATTTGAAGATGCCTGTTTCAGAATTCGCGCCGCCACCGGACTCTTGGAGTCATTCACTTTAGTTACCATTAAAGGCACCAATGATTCTGACTTTTATAGACTGATACTTCCGGCTTACGTATTACTTCAGGACGGCGTCGACACGCTGGAACAGATCACCTTCAAAGGCGGTGTCATTCATGTATAAAATCGTCACCCACGAAATGCTCAGAGCCGCTTCGATTAAAGCAGTTGAAATCAATTTAATACCAAAACACTCTCTATTGGCTGACTACTTAAAAAGCGGTGACCGACTTGAACAGGTCATTCAAGCCGCGCTGGAGGTGCAACCGAAAACGTATAAGTTCTGTGGGCTGAGATGTATACCATCAGAGGATCTTTCCCCTGAAAGCAAAAAAGCGCTGGCAATCCCCACCGCTGATATGCGCCACTAGCGCCACTGATTGAGCCCGCGCAACGGCGCGGCGTACCTGGAGACCCGTTATGAGCGAGAGTGTGTTTGCCGATCGCATCGTGCAGAACCTGCTCGACACCGACTTCTACAAACTGACCATGATGCAGGCGGTGCTGCACAACTACCCCAACGTCGAAGTCGAATGGGAGTTTCGTTGCCGTAACAGCGAAGATTTGCGCCCGTATCTGGCGGAGATTCGCTATCAGATCGAGCGTTTGGCCGAGCTGAGCCTGAGCGCCGATCAACTGAGTTTTCTTGAGCGCATCTCCTTCCTTAAACCGGATTTCCTGCGTTTTCTCGGGCTGTTCCGCTTCAACCTGCGTTATGTGCACACCGGCATCGAGAACGGCGAGCTGTTCATCCGCCTGCGTGGGCCGTGGCTGCATGTGATCCTTTACGAAGTGCCCCTGCTGGCCATCGTCAGCGAAGTGCGCAACCGCTATCGCTACCGCGAAACCGTGCTCGAACAAGCGCGTGAGCAGCTCTACCGCAAGTTCGACTGGCTGACCGCCAACGCCTCGGCAGACGAACTGGCGCAATTGCAGGTGGCGGATTTCGGCACCCGTCGCCGGTTCTCCTACCGCGTGCAGGAAGAAGTGGTGAACGTGCTCAAGCACGATTTCCCCGGGCGTTTCGTCGGCACCAGCAACGTGCACCTGTCCCGCGAACTGGACATGAAGCCGCTAGGCACCATGGCCCACGAATGGATCATGGCGCACCAGCAACTCGGCCCGCGGCTGATCGACAGCCAGATTGCCGCGCTCGACTGTTGGGTGCGCGAGTACCGTGGTCTGCTGGGGATCGCCCTCACCGACTGCATCACCACCGATGCCTTCCTCGGTGACTTCGACCTGTTCTTCGCCAAGCTTTTCGACGGTTTGCGCCACGATTCCGGAGATCCCGTGGTGTGGGGCGAAAAGTGCATCGCCCATTACCACAAGCTCGGTATCGACCCGATGAGCAAGACGCTGGTGTTCTCCGACAGCCTGACACTGCCCAAGTCGCTGGAGATATTCCGGGCGCTGCACGGTCGGATCAACGTGAGCTTCGGCATCGGTACCAACCTGACCTGTGACATTCCGGGTGTCGAACCGATGAGCATCGTGCTTAAAATGACCGCCTGCAACGGCCAACCGGTGGCGAAGATCTCCGACGAGCCAGGCAAGTCGCAATGCAAAGACCCGAATTTCGTCGCCTATTTGCGACATGTTTTCCAGGTTCCTGCCGATTCCAGTCCATCTAGCAAGGAGTGAATTCATGCAAGCCGTACAGCGTGAGATTGCTGAACAGCTCAAGGTCCAGCCGCCGTTCGCCAACCACCAGGCCCTTGAGGCCGAAGTTGCCCGGCGCATCACCTTTATCCAGGATTGTCTGACCCATTCCGGACTCAAGACCCTGGTGCTGGGCATCAGCGGCGGTGTCGACTCGTTGACCGCCGGTTTGATGGCACAGCGCGCCATGCGCGAGCTGCGTGAGCGCAGTGGCGACAACCGCTACAAGTTCATCGCCGTGCGCCTGCCGTACGAAACCCAGTTCGACGAACACGATGCCCAGGCCTCGGTGGATTTCATCGCCCCGGACGAGCGCCACACGGTCAATATCGGTCCGGCAGTAAAGTCGCTGGCCAGTGAAGTCGCGGCGTTTGAAGGCAAACACGCGGTGTCGGTGGATTTCGTCCTCGGCAACACCAAAGCGCGGATGAGGATGGTGGCTCAGTACACCATCGCTGGCGCGGCGCAGGGGCTGGTGATCGGCACTGACCATGCGGCGGAAGCAGTAATGGGTTTCTTCACCAAGTTCGGCGACGGTGCCTGCGACCTAGCACCGCTCAGCGGTTTGGTAAAAAACCAGGTGCGCGCGATTGCCCGCCACTTTGGTGCACCGGAGTCGCTGGTTGAGAAGGTTCCAACTGCGGATCTGGAGGACCTGTCGCCGGGCAAGCCGGACGAAGCGTCCCACGGCGTGACGTATGCCGAGATCGATGCCTTCCTGCATGGCGAGGCGGTGCGTGAAGAAGCCTTCGACATCATCGTCGCGACCTACAACAAGACCCATCACAAGCGCGTGATGCCGTTTGCGCCGTGATGTCTTGATGTCTTGATGTCTTGATGTCTTGAGTATCAGTGAGGCGCTTTTTAAGAGCGCCTCACCTAGTAAAGGATAGAAAGCTCGCTTCGATGACAAAAGCCATCACTGAACGCTGTCACACGATATATAAAATCCAGCTCTGCGAACGCTTTCCGTCAACCACCGCTTCAAGGTAACGCTCGCCCACCGGCAGTTTTTTAAGCGTAGCCCCCCATCCCCCTGTAGGATCCGTGGTCACTTTCTCACGGAAGAGAAAATCATCTTCAATGGTTACCTCCGCTTGACGATAGGCTTTCCCATAGACAATCAATGTCCGATCAGAGGTTTTACCCCCCCGCTCAATCAGATTGCCCTTCGAATCCGTGACTTTGGTAATTTCCAGCTGATTGACTTCAACGTTATCGGTCATGGCCTTCTCCTTCTTTCTCATGTCGCACGACAAGCGCGACGCCTGGAGATTTGAACCTCGAAGTAAAACTGCGTCTACTGTCAGAACTTACAGGTTCAGTACAGAACCCGACAAACGGTTCAGACATAAAAAAGCCGCTGTAGCGAACTACAGCGGCTCTTTGCTGACAGGTATCTCTGCAATTTACTTCAGGGTCAGGGTGCCTTTCATCATCGAGATGTGGCCCGGGAACGAGCAGAAGAAGCCGTAATCGGTGCCGGCAGCCAGTTTCGATACATCGAAGGTCAGCGAGTCTTTCTCGCCAGCGCCAATGATCTTGGTGTGCGCAATCACGCGATCATCACTTTCTTTCAGGTAGTTTTTGTCGATGCCAGCCGCCAGGCCGTCGGTAGCGATCGGCTGCATGTCGGCCACTTTGCTGATGACCAGGTTATGGCCCATCACGTTCTTCGGCAGGTTGCCGGAGTGAGTCAGTTCGACGGTGAACGTCTTGCAGCTCTTGTCGATCACGATTTCCTTGGTGTTGAAGGACATTTGATCGGTGGAGTCAACGGTGGTTTTGCACTCGGCAGCCATCAATTGGCTGCTGGCCAGCGCCAGCAGGGATACCGCAACAACTTTGGAAAACATGGTGAATCTCCAAGGCAGGGTTAACAAAAACACTAATGGTTGGAAGACTGCCTGAAATCTTCGCAAGTTCCTATGACTTGAGTCAAAAATTGTATACAACTTTCAGGCTATGAGACTCATCGAGACAATCTAACGGCCAGATCAGCCGGCAGAACCTATGATCGGCGCATCTCATTGATACGGAGTGCCAGTCATGATCTTTAACAGCCTGTTGTGCAGCCTGCTTGCCGCGTATGCCTGTGGTGCCAGCGGCACCTGCGAAACACCCCAGCGCGAAGTTTAGACCTTGGAGCGCGGCGTGCCAGCCATTACCCTGTGCGACTGATCGCCCCAGGAGAAAGGCATGTCCCTGAAATCCGTTTGTGTGTTTTGCGGTGCCAATGCTGGCACTGATCCGGCTTACACCGAAGCCGCCCAGGCCCTTGGCAGAGCCCTCGCCGAGCGCAAGTTGACGCTGGTTTATGGCGGTGGCGCCGTGGGTCTGATGGGCCTGGTGGCGGACGCCGCGCTGGCCGCCGGCGGCGAAGTCATCGGGATCATTCCGCAAAGCCTGATGGACAAGGAGATCGGCCACAAAAGCCTGACTCGCCTTGAAGTCGTCGATGGCATGCACGCCCGCAAGGCACGCATGGCTGAACTGAGCGACGCGTTTATCGCCCTGCCCGGCGGCCTCGGCACGCTGGAAGAGCTGTTTGAAGTCTGGACTTGGGGCCAACTCGGCTACCACGGCAAACCGCTGGGCCTGCTGGAAGTGAACGGCTTTTACAGCAAACTCACTGCATTTCTCGACCACATCGTCGGCGAAGGCTTCGTTCGCGGGCCACACCGTGACATGCTGCAAGTGAGCGAATCGCCACAAACGCTGCTCGATGCCCTCGATCAATGGAGGCCGACCGTCACGCCAAAGTGGGTCGACCAAAAACCCGGCTAACCGTCAGGCATCGATACAGGGCAGAATACGCGCCGCTCAACCTCACCTTCGACCCCAGAGGATCGCCCATGGCCAAACCCAATTACTCCTTCGCCAAACGTCAACGAGACCTGGAAAAGGAAAAGAAGAAAGAGGAAAAGCTTCTGCGCAAAAAACAAATGGCTGAAGAAGCAGCACTGAACCCTGACGGTGAAGTGGCGACAGATGATGATGTTGATGCACCGAAAGATCTGGCGCCAGACGCCTGAGCCGTTTGCGCAATTGTTGAACAGAGTTCCTGTGGGAGCGGGCTTGCTCGCGAAAGCGTCGTGACATTCACCCCTGAATGTCACTGGGAAATGGCCTTCGCGAGCAAGCCCGCTCGTACATTTGATGGTTATGACTCCAGTGGCATGACCGTGACCCGTACATCCGGATCATGACTCCCGCCGCCCAGAATCACTCCCCGCAACGGCGACACATCGGAAAAATCCCGGCCCCACGCCAACGTGATGTGCTCCAGCGCAGGCTGCACGTTGTTGGTCGGATCGAAATCCACCCACCCCAGCACCGGACAAAACACCGAAACCCAGGCATGCGACGCATCGGCGCCGATCAACCGTGGCTGCCCTGGAGGCGGCTGGGTCAACAGGTACCCGCTGACGTAACGCGCCGCCAATCCGCGTGATCGCACGCACGCCAGCATCAGATGAGCGAAGTCCTGACAAACCCCACGTCGACGCTCCAGAACCTCCACCAGCGGCGTCGCTACCTGCGTCGCCTCGGCATCGAAGGTGAACTCGCTGAAAATCTTCTGCATCAGGTCCTGCACGCCCAGCAGCAAAGGCCTGCCTGGGGGGAAACAACTTTGCGAGAACTCGACGAAGCTGCGCTTGAGATGCACATACGGTGACTGGAATCGGTAACGGCACGCCTCAAGCAGGTCGGCGGGCAGCGGCTGGCTGCTGTAGGTCAGCGCATTGCGCGTCAGTTCCCACGCCGGGGATTGATTGAAATCCAGTACTGGCCGCGCCAGCACTTCAACCGTGAGCCGGGCATTGACCTGCAATTCATCGTGGGGCCGCTCGAACGCCAGTCGGGTCAATGGATTGCCGAACACATCCTGTTCATCACGACGCGCGGTCGGCTCTGGACTGATCAGCAATTGCTGTTCGGTGCAGCGTTGCCAGGCGCACTCACGCGGCCACAGGTGCGCCAGTTGTTGCGCAAGGGACACCGGGCTGTCGTAGTGATAACAGGTGTCGTGGAAGATCTGGTAATGCGCGTTCATCAGACGGACACCGTGCGCTGGCTGACATCATCGACATGGGCGAAATGGCGCAGGGCCAGACGATCCGATACTTGCCCGCTGGCGTCGGCGACCTCCTGCAGCAGATCCGCCAGCCCCTCAAGCGCCGACCGCACGCTGGATTCACCAAACAACGGATTCTCCAGACACCCCAGATCAAAACGCCCCAGTCGCTCGACCAGTTGCGCCAGCCCGGCCTCCCTTGGCACACCGAAATCATCGTTCAAACGCTTCAACGTGCGGGTCACCAGTTTCAACTGGAACAACACCGCGTGCGGGTTCTGCTCATCAAGCAGTAACAGGTCGAGCACAGGAATCAACTGCGCCACCGCCAGGTAGCGCGAGCGGTAAGTGATGCTGCTGTTACCCAACTCCAGCAACCATTCAAGCCCCGCCTGATCGAACGCCCCTGCGCCACGCAGAAACGCCGCCAGGCTGCTGCTCAGAAATTGCAGACGCTCGATGCGCCGGCCGATCATCAGAAAGCGCCAGCCTTCATCGCGGGTCATGTCGTCCAGCGCGAACCCGGACAGCGCAGCGAGCGACATCACCAGACGATTGAGGAAATCCAGCAACTCGCCGAAGTCCGGCTCGTCGGTATCCAGTTGCGTGGCTTCACGCTGCAATTCCACCAGCGCCTGCCAGTTTTCCCGCGAGAGCTTGCCGCGCACCTGCGAAGCGGCCCACTGCAGGCGTTGCAAGTTGGAACGCAGGCTGAACGACCAGTCCTCGCCGAGCAACGCAGCCAGCAAGCGCTCTGGCAGCTCACCTTCGTCCGGCAACAGCGCCAGCCGTTCACCAAGATCGACCGCGGCCAGCAAGGCTTGCGGGTCATCGCCGTCGACGTAACGCGCCAGCATGATCCGCAGCAGTCGCGCACTGTCGTCGCAACGCTCGCAGTAACGGCCAAACCAGAACAGGTTTTCCACCACCCGCGACGGCAGGTAAGGGTCGCGTCGCACCAGATCGTGTACACCGACGTTGCGTTGAGTCTTCCATTGCTCGCCGCTTGGCGCTCGATCACCCAGCACCCAGGTGTCCTTGCTCGCCCCGCCGCGCTGCATCGATACCACTTCGGCATCGGCGTCGGCCGCCACTCGGGTCAGACCACCCGGCAGCACCCGATACCCGTCACTACCGGCCACGGCGTACATGCGCATCCCGATGGCGCGGGGCTGCAACTGGCCGTCTTCGGCTTGCCAGATCGGTGCCTGGGACAGCTGGGCCAATTCTTGCGCTACATAGGCGTAAGGCCGTGCCTGCATGCGCTCGGACAAGCTCTTGCGCTGCTTATCACTCAGATCACGGCCAAATACCGGTGCAAAACTTTGCGAGGGAAAGGCCGGTTTGATCAACAATTCCGGCAGTTTTTCCAAAGCCTGGGCCAACACCGGCGCTTCACCGCACCACCAGGTCGCGATGGAGGGCAGGATCAGTTCTTCGCCAAACAGGTATTGGTTGATCTTCGGCAAAAACCCCAGCAACCCCGGGGACTCCAGCACGCCGCTGCCAAGCGCATTGGCGACCAGCACCCGGCCCTGACGCACCGCCTCCAGCAGCCCCGGCACACCGAGTGCAGAATCCGTGCGCAGCTCCAATGGATCGCAGAAGTCATCATCGAGCCGACGCATGATCGCGTGCACCCGGCGCAAACCACTGAGGGTTTTCAGGTACACCGTGGCATCGCGCACCGTCAGGTCGCCGCCCTCGACCAAGGGATAGCCAAGCTGGCGGGCCAGATACAAATGTTCGAAATAGCTTTCGTTGAAGCGCCCCGGCGTGAGCAACACCACCAGCGGTGCGTCGTCATCGCAAGGCGCCTGACGAGCCAGGGTTTCTTGCAGGGTGCGGAAGAAACCGGCCAGATGCCGCACCTTGAGATCGCGGTACAACTCGGGAAACGCCCGCGACACGATGGTGCGGTTTTCCAGCGCATAACCGGCGCCGGACGGCGCCTGAGTGCGATCCGCCGTGACCCACCAGCGCCCGTCCGGGGTGCGCGCCAGATCCACGGCGTACAGATGCACAAAGGCTTGCTCCGGCAGCGCGATGCCCTGACACGGCCAGAGAAAATTGTTGTGCCCGAACACCAGTTCCGCCGGCAGCAGGCCTTCCCTGATCAGCCGTTGCGGGCCGTACAGATCCGCCAGCACCGCATTGAGCAGTCGCGCACGCTGAGCGATCCCCGCCGACAATTGCTGCCACTCATCCGCAGCGATCACGTTCGGCAGCAGGTCCAGCTCCCACGGGCGATCCGCCCCTTTGGGGTCGGCATAGACGTTGTAAGTCACACCGTTTTCCTGAATCTGCCGGGCCAGCAACGCCTGACGCTGCAGCAGTAGCGCCGGACTGCTGCGCTGCAATTGGTCGAACAGGCGTTGCCAGTGCGGGCGCACCGCACCACTGCCATCAAGCAGTTCGTGGTAGGTGCCCGCCGTCAGCGGGTAGCGGTCTAGCAGGTCAGGCATGGAAAGCTCGGCAGACAGCAAGGAACGGTCAGACTAACGCAGGCACATGACGCCCGGATATACGAAAAATCCGGGCGTCGCGCACGATCTAGAAACGTCGTAAATCGAGCGTCATCGGTAGCTCGTCGGAGATTGTCAGATCAGGTATGGGAAGTTTCCCCGGTGTGTGTCCGATACGGAAGAAACGCGCCATGCGCCGACTCTCCGCTTCGTTGGCGTTGACCGGCAGCGTCTCGTAATTACGCCCGCCGGGGTGGGCGACGTGGTACTGGCAGCCACCCAGCGAGCGTTGCATCCAGGTGTCGAGCAGGTCGAACACCAGCGGCGCGTGTACCGGGATGGTCGGTTGCAGGCAGTTGGCCGGCTGCCAGGCCCGATAGCGCACACCCGCGACGAATTCGCCCAAACGCCCGGTCGGGTGCAACGGCACGGCAATGCCGTTGCAGGTCAGCAGATACCGCTGCGGCGGCAAGCCCTTGAGCTTGACCTGCAAACGTTCAAGCGATGAATCGACGTACCGTACCGTGCCACCCGCCGTACCCTCCTCGCCCAACACATGCCACGGTTCAAGCGCTTGATGCAGTTCCAACTCGATGCCATTGACGGCGTAGTCACCGACCTTGGGAAAACGAAACGCCAGATGCGCCGCGAACCACTCGGCGCGCAACGGATAACCGGCGTTGTTGAGTTCGACGATGACGTCGGCGAAATCCTGTTCGATAAAGTGCGGCAACAGGAAACGATCGTGCAGTTCAGTGCCCCACCGCGCCAGTTTCGGCGGCGCATAAGGCTCGCGCCAGAACCGTGCGACCAGCGCTCGCAACAACAGTTGCTGGGCCAGACTCATGCGGGCGTGCGGTGGCATTTCAAAGGCGCGCAATTCCAGCAATCCGAGGCGCCCGGTGGCGCCATCCGGTGAATAGAGTTTGTCGATGCAGAATTCGGCGCGGTGAGTATTGCCGGTGACGTCGATCAGCAGATTGCGCAGCAATCGATCCACCTGCCACGGCGCGCATTCCTCGCCCGGCTCGGGCATCTGCGCAAAAGCGATTTCCAGTTCATATAAAGCATCATTACGCGCCTCATCGACCCGCGGAGCCTGCGATGTCGGGCCGATGAACAATCCGGAGAACAGATACGACAATGACGGATGGTTATGCCAGTAGCTGATCAGGCTGCGCAGCAGATCCGGACGACGCAGGAACGGCGAATCCGCCGGTGTCGCGCCGCCGAGGACGAAATGGTTGCCGCCCCCGGTGCCCGTGTGACGACCGTCGATCATGAATTTCTCGGTGGTCAGGCGGGTTTGCCGCGCTTCTTCATAGAGAAACTCGGTGCGTTCGACCAACTCATCCCAGGTCGCAGAAGGCTGCACGTTCACTTCGATCACGCCCGGATCAGGGGTAATGCGCAAGTTGCTCAAACGCTGATCGCTCGGCGGCTCGTAGCCTTCCAGCAGCACCGGACAATGCAGTTCTTCGGCGGTGGCCTCGATGGCCGCGACCAGTTCCAGATAGTCCTCGACCCGTTCCAGCGGCGGCATGAACAGGTACAACCGCCCTTCGCGGGCTTCGGCGCAGAACGCGGTGCGGGTCAGCCAATCGGCGGACTCGTCGATTTTCGGTGTGCGCTCGTCAACCGTGGCGGGCTCACCGTGACTGTTCAGTTGCGCGGCATCCGGCAGTTCGGGAAAGTCCTGATTCGGGTCCTGGGGATGGATGAACGGGTACTCCGCCGCCTTCACCCAGGGCTGCGAACCGAGCGGTAAGCGGTAGCCCAGCGGTGAATCTCCCGGCACCAGACGGCAATGTTCGTCGCGCAGATACCAGCGCCCGCTCTGCCATTGATCACCTTTAGCGGTGCGTGCGAGCGGCAGCACTTGGCCGATCACTTTATCCAGGCCCTGGCTGAAGACCTTGCGCAGGCGTGCGCGTTCTAAAGGCTCCTCCAGACGCGAATCTTCGGCGCTGACGTTGCTCGGCAACGAACCCTCGCGCCAGAGGTAATAGAAATTGTCCTCATAGGCAGGGAATACAAAATGTGTGGGCAGTTTCAGGCGTTCGGCGACACTCGCCAGAAAGCGTCCGGCCAGCTCGCCATCGGCGCCGTAATCCTGTTGCTCGTCGGCGATCAACGCGTCGTTGTGCCAGATCGGCGCACCATCGCGGCGCCAATAGCAGTTCAGCGACCAGCGCGGGAGTTGCTCGCCGGGGTACCACTTGCCCTGACCGAAGTGCACCAGCCCCTTCGGCGCGTAATGCTTGCGCAGGCGCTGAAACAGTTCGGCGCAGAGCCGACGTTTGTCCGCCCCCAACGCGGCGGTGTTCCATTCGGCGCCATCCGGGTCATCGATGGACACGAAGGTCGGTTCGCCGCCCATGGTCAGGCGCACATCGCCTTCCAGCAGGTCGGCATCGATCTGCCGGCCCAGTGCCTGAATCGCCAGCCACTGCTCATCGGTGTAAGGCTTGGTAACGCGTGGCGCCTCCCAGATTCGCTCCACGGACATTTCGTGGCTCAATTGCGTCTCGCAAGGTTCGACCATGCCGCTGATCGGTGCCGCCGAGGAGGGATCGGGGCTACAGGCCAGCGGGATATGCCCTTCGCCGGCGAACAGCCCGGACGTGGCGTCCAGGCCGATCCAGCCGGCACCTGGCAAATACACTTCGCACCAGGCGTGCAGGTCGGTGAAGTCGACGTCGGTGCCGCTGGGACCGTCGAGGCTCTTCACGTCGGCAGTGAGCTGAATCAGGTAACCGGAAACGAAACGCGCCGCCAGCCCGAGGTTGCGCAGCAGTTGCACCAGCAACCACGCCGAGTCGCGGCAGGAGCCGGAGGCGTGTTCGAGGGTGTGCTCCGGGGTTTGCACACCCGGCTCCATGCGGATCAAGTAGCCGATGTCTTCACTCAGACGCTGATTGAGCGCCACCAGAAAGTCCACGGCCGGCAACGGCGTGCGGTCGATCGCGTCCAGATAGGCTTCGAAAGTCGGCGTCAGCGGCAGGGTTTCAAGGTACGGCGCCAACTCTTTGCGCTCATCGGCGGCGTAAGCGAAGGGGATTTTCTCGGCATAGGGTTCGAGGAAGAAGTCGAACGGATTGAAAACGGCCATTTCGGCCAGCAGATCGACCTCAATGCGCAACTCATCGGTTTTCTCGGGGAACACCAATCGCGCCAGGTAATTGCCCTGTGGGTCCTGCTGCCAGTTGATGAAATGCTGCTCGGGCGAGACTTTCAGCGCATACGAGAGAATTCGCGTGCGGCTGTGGGCGGCCGGGCGCAGGCGAACGATCTGCGGGCCGAGTTCGACAGCGCGCTCGTAGCGATAATGCGTGACGTGATGCAATGCGACATGAATCGACACGGCGTGCCTCCTGCGAGCCTAAGCGTATTCGAAAGCGCGCAAGACTTATGCCATACAGAGGCTTGGGCGCTTTCCCGGAATGCTTTGGGCAGTACAGCACCAAAATCGGGCAATGCGGGGAAATGGTTTGGGGAGTTTGCTTCTATTTGTGGCAGGCATGTGATCAAGGTCGCCTGTTCTGGCCTCTTCTCGAGCAAACCCGCTCCCACATTGGATTGGTGTTGAATACACATATTGAAACCGACCACAAATCTCCTGTGTGGGCTTGCTCGCGAAGGCGTCAGTAGCCTCACCACATTTCCCGAGCCCTGAATCGAGTAGGAGACGGATTTACATCCGTCGTCCTCTCACACCACCGTACGTACGGCTCCGTATACGGCGGTTCAAATTATGCGATTAAGCCGAGTTATCGTATCCAGTATCGAGACCAGTCCGAGTCCATCCCAGAGCTTCTTCGGCAGCGCCTGATTCATATGAGGTGCCCCCGAATTCCACCAAGGGCCTCGACCATTGAACGCTGACTGGTAAGCGCGCTGCTCGTCTATCCCCAAGCGCATCAGGTTGCGCGCCCTCGCTGAGGGCCGTTTCCATTGCCGCCAAAGAGCACAACGAAGCTTGTGACGCACCCACCCATCAAGTATCTCTAAAGCGCGTTTGCCCTGAGTGAGCTTGAAGTATCCAGCCCAACCGCGCAGCACAGGGTTTATACGCTCAATGGTATAGGCCATTTTACGTCCTCGTGCTCCGCGCAGAAGCGCCCCGAGCCGGTCGCGCAAGCGAAGCAAGCTCATCGTTGCCACTCGTAACCGTGGCTGTCGATGCCAGCTCATCCCATAGCCCAAGTAATCACACATCCACGATCCGGCTACTCGGCTCTTTTCCCGGTTCAGCGTCAGTTTCAGGCGCTGCCTCAGGAAACGCTCAACGCTAGCCATCACCCGTTCGCCTGCGCGACGACTGCGCACATAAATGTTCGCATCGTCGGCATAACGTACAAAACGATGGCCCCGCCGTTCCAATTCACAATCGAGTTCGTTGAGCAGGATGTTCGACAGCAACGGCGAGAGCGGGCCGCCTTGCGGCGTCCCTTCCTGCCGGCGACTGACGAGTCCGCCTGACATCGTTCCCGCTTCGAGATAACGACGGATCAGCGTGAGCACACATCTATCTTCGATTTGACGCTCGATGTAGGCCATCAATACATCGTGGTTGACCCGATCAAAGAACTTCTCCAGATCAAGTTCCACGCACCAGCGGTGACCCGCCGCCACATGGGCGCGGGCTGTTTCGATGGCTTGGTGAGCGCTTCTACCCGGTCGAAAGCCGTAGCTGTAGTCCGAGAACAGAGGGTCGAAGATTGGCGTGAGCTGTTGCAGCAAAGCCTGTTGAATCAGGCGATCCACGACATTGGGGATACCCAGTTGCCGTGTTCCTCCTTTGGGTTTGGGGATGTCGACGGCGCGTACACCTTGCGGGTGGTACTCGCCTGCCAGCAACCGAGCCTTAAGGATCGGCCAATACTGTTTCACGTAGCCCCCCAAGTCGGCGACCGTCATGCCATCGGCACCCGGCGCCCCCTTGTTGCTGACTACGCGTTGATACGCACGCTTGAGGTTGGCGGGTGCGAGCACCCGCGCCATCAACGTGCCCGGCTCCGCGTTCGTCCCCGTCACAGACGCCGCTGATACCTGTGCGCTGTCAGTCGTCATCCTCGGATTCTGTCCGGGACTCGGAGTAACAGTCTTCTCTGGGAGAAATTTCTGCATTTCGGTATTCAACGAGACTTTGACGCCTACTGGCGGCATAACTTGTTCGGCCCTTGGTGGCGCGGTTAACCGCCACTTACTACGGCCTCGGCTGACTTCTGCACGTTCATCCCGTCGCCTCTCGACGCTCGGTAGCACAGCGGCAAACGTGCAGATCTCCCAGGGTAATTCGCGCGACCTTCCTGCTTATGCCTGTCGGATTTACGTCGTAGCGCTCCGTGCAAGTATTGGGCTTTGATGAGCATTGCCACCTGACCCCGCTACGCCGCCTGATCCGCTTCCTGTTCGTCAGGCCAGCATTTTGCCTCGGGCTTCCTTCAGATTCGCGGTCACCCGCGACACCCTTGCCTCTGGCTAACACTTCCCCTTGCCGGGTGTGTAGAGGACTTTCACCTCCAAGTCACCAGCGAGGCCACCACAGCCAAGCTGGTTGCGCTTACGCGCAACGCGCCATGCCTGGCGCACAATGCAAAACGCCAACCCGAAGGTTGGCGTTCTGTTGAGCTAAAAAGCGACTTAGCGTGGCACCACCGGTTTGCGCGCCGGTTTCGGCCCTTTGCCCTTGGCCGCGTCCTTGCGCTCCTTGGCGGCCTGCTGGTTGCGGGCGAACGCCGCCGCCTTGGCCTGTTCACGCTTGTCCCACGGATTACCACCATCACTGGCACGCGGTGGCAGACCGGTGTGCTGGGTGAGCATCTTGGTGGTTTTCTCTTTGCCCTCTTTCGCCACTTTATGGCTGCCAGCCGGCGTCGAGTTCTTGCGACGGGCGCTCTGGTAGCTGTCGGTGGACGGCTGATGCAGCGGGATCAGTTGATCCTTGCCCGGTCCGATCAGATCGCCACGGCCCATGCGGGTCAGCGCTTCACGCAGCATCGGCCAGCCTTTCGGGTCGTGGTAACGCAAGAACGCCTTGTGCAGACGACGCTGCTCTTCGCTCTTGACGATGGTCACGCCGTCGCTCTTGTAAGTGACCTTGCGCAGCGGGTTCTTGCCCGAGTGGTACATCGCGGTGGCGGTGGCCATCGGTGACGGGTAGAACGCCTGCACCTGGTCGGCGCGGAAGCCGTTGCCCTTGAGCCACAGGGCCAGGTTCATCATGTCTTCGTCGGTGGTGCCCGGGTGCGCAGCGATGAAGTACGGAATCAGGTACTGCTCTTTCCCGGCTTCCTTGGTGTACTTCTCGAACATGCGCTTGAACTTGTCATAGCTGCCGATGCCCGGTTTCATCATCTGGTTGAGCGGACCTTCCTCGGTGTGTTCCGGGGCGATCTTCAGGTAACCACCGACGTGGTGGGTCACCAGCTCTTTGACGTACTCCGGCGACTCGACCGCGAGGTCATAACGCAGGCCGGAAGCAATCAGAATCTTCTTCACACCCGGCAACGCACGGGCACTGCGGTACAGCTGAATCAGCGACGAGTGGTCGGTGTTCAGGTTCGGGCAGATGCCCGGGAACACACAGGACGGCTTGCGGCACGCGGATTCGATTTCCGGCGTTTTGCAGGCGATGCGGTACATGTTCGCGGTCGGGCCGCCGAGGTCGGAAATGACACCGGTGAAACCTGGCACCTTGTCGCGGATCTCTTCGATTTCGCGAATGATCGACTCTTCGGAACGGTTCTGGATGATCCGGCCTTCGTGCTCGGTGATCGAGCAGAAGGTGCAGCCACCGAAGCAGCCACGCATGATGTTCACCGAGAAACGGATCATGTCGTAGGCCGGGATTTTCTCCTTGCCGTACGCCGGGTGCGGGACACGGGCGTAAGGCATGCCGAACACGTAGTCCATTTCCTCAGTGGTCATCGGAATCGGCGGCGGGTTGAACCAGACGTCGACTTCGCCATGCTTCTGCACCAGCGCACGGGCGTTACCCGGGTTGGTTTCCAGGTGCAGCACGCGGTTGGCGTGGGCATAAAGCACGGCATCACCACGAACCTTTTCAACCGACGGCAGGCGGATCACGGTCTTGTCGCGGGTCATGCGCGGGCTGGCCAGGATCTGCACGACCTTGGCTTCCTGCGGATCTTCGACCGGGCCCTTTTCCTGCTCGATGGCGCAGGCCTGGGTGTCCTGGGTATTCACGTACGGGTTGATGATCTTGTCGACCTTGCCCGGACGGTCGATGCGTGTGGAATCGACTTCGTACCAGTCTTTCGGCGTATCGCGACGAATGAACGCGGTGCCGCGCACGTCGGTGATGTCTTCGATCTTGTGACCGTAGGACAGGCGCTGCGCGACTTCAACGATGGCTCGCTCGGCGTTGCCGTACAGCAGGATGTCGGCGCTGGCGTCGATCAGGATCGAGTTGCGCACGCGATCCTGCCAGTAATCGTAGTGAGCGATACGGCGCAGGGAGGCTTCAATGCCGCCGAGCACGATCGGCACATGTTTGTACGCCTCTTTGCAGCGCTGGCTGTAAACCAGGCTGGCGCGATCCGGACGTTTGCCAGCCATGCCGCCCGGGGTGTAGGCGTCGTCGGAACGGATCTTTTTGTCCGCGGTGTAGCGGTTGATCATCGAATCCATGTTGCCGGCCGCGACCCCGAAGAACAGGTTCGGCTCGCCGAGCTTCATGAAGTCGTCTTTGGACTGCCAGTTCGGCTGCGCAATGATCCCGACGCGAAAGCCCTGAGACTCCAGCAGCCGGCCAATGATTGCCATGCCAAACGACGGGTGATCGACGTAGGCATCTCCCGTAACAATGATGATGTCGCACGAATCCCAGCCAAGCTGATCCATCTCCTCCCTGCTCATTGGCAGGAATGGCGCTGGCCCGAAACATTCGGCCCAATATTTTGGATAGTCAAATAACGGCTTGGCTGCTTGCATGTCGACGACCGGTGTTGAGATGAAAAATCGCGGGCGCGGAATATAGCACAAAATTTGACCAATTCCGACGGCAATGGTCGGTTGTTAATCTCAGCCCCCTCTTCTGTGCTTCAAGCAGAAAAGGCTACGGCGGCTTTCGACCCGCCAGACACTGGCAATGATGCCAAACGCCAGTCAGGCGCCCATGGATGGGTGCTGCCGACAGCTCCACCGCCACCTGCGCAATCATGCAAACCGGCACGATGCCAAATAAAACAAGCCCTTGCGCGAAAGCCGGAGGGCATTTTTCAAGGATGAAAAACATGGCAGGAAAACCACCTCGTAATGGCCCCCACTTGAATGTGGATGTCCATATCAGACCGAATCGACGAACGGACATCGACGCACCGCATCCTGACGCTGCGGGCCGCAAAGTCTTCGATCCATGGATCGCTGTCGACCCTGCGAAGCCGCCGGCCAGACTGCCGGGCGATACAGACCTTGACGCAATACTACCGGCCCCTGCCGTCATGATTCATCTGACGCCGTCTCCCATTTCAGCGCCTTCCGTCATCCATCAGCCGCTGAAGAACTACTGGCTCAAAGCCGTGAAAGGGTTACCGGCTGCCAACAGCGAAGGTTTCAGGGTTTACAACAAACGCCGGTATGTCGACGTGCCCGATGGCGGTACCGTTCTTGTCGCAGTGGATCCGGACACCGGACTGTATCGGGCGCGACTTTCGAGCGAATTGCTTCCCTCCGGTCCGGTATTGCTGCGCGACACCGACAGCGACCTCTGGCATCCGCTCAATGACGTTGACTCAAGCAGGCTCCCACTGACGCAGGCAAGGCTGAACGCTTTTCGCTCGGATCTGGATTTCAGCGGTGTCGAGCCTGGCAGTGACGGCCTGTTTCGCCACGACGGCAAGCTCTATGTGGTCATCGACAGCCACGCGTATCAGGTCATGCAGGACCTTGACGCGTCCACGCCGACTCAAAAGGTGTGGCGCATTGTTAACCCCAAGGATCCCGTTGCCTCCGATAGCGCGAACATCTACCGCGCCAGTCGCAGTGGCGAAACCCGGGCGATCATTCGGAGCGAGGAGAACACCTGGGTTTCCATCCTCACGGGTTTGAGGGGCGGCATGCGCCGCAATGAGGGCCTGCAAGCCAACCTGGCGCTTCTGATGCAACGTTACCAACCTTTCGCGGATGCTCACCGGGCTCTGACCGAATCATCTGAACATTACGACACACTTTGGGGCCAGGTCCGCGACTTGCCGGATGGCGCGGCCAAAACGGCGGGCCTGATCGCGCTTGAGGTACACCTGCTCAAGCACATCAAAAAACAGACGGACTTTATTCAGTCGCTGGTTGTTAACAAGGATTGGCTCCCCCTCGTCAAAGCAAGCGGGGTGTTCAAGGAAGAGCTGCATACCTTCCGGATAGAACGCGTGGAATATCTCAACAGACTGATGGCCGTCATGGATCTCAGGGTCCGGCCTTCGGTGACAGATTTGAGTGCCGGAAACTGCAAGAAAACCATCAAACATCTGAACAAGAAACTGAAGTTTCTCGAAGAGCGCCAGGCGGTGATGGAGCAGATCAGAAAAGCCTCACCCGGAGCAGCCCCTCGACTCGCCGAACTACGCCTCCAGGTGCACGATACCGAGCGCATCAACTTCAACAAACTGACCCTTTACGTTCACCTGTTTGCGGACACTCCCGACCATGCGCCAAACACGACCATGCCCTCGCTCTCGGCCATCGATCTGATCACCGGAGATTTGCAAAACGCTCCGCAACGAGAGCATCCAATGGCACTGCTGTTGGCCCTTGATCAAATCAAGGGAGATAAAACCCGCTTTGAAACACTGCTGGCCGCGGAGCATCCCAACGCCGAATACATCAGGGAGATCGTTACCCTGATCGATCCCATCGAGAAAAAAATCGAAAACAAGTTGACCGAAATTCTTGACGCGTCCGAGCGAGCTCACGATCTGCCGAGCCTCGACCAAGACATTGATTTCGACTTTATCCCGCCGCAACCTATCAACGAGGCGTCAGCCCCTCCCGCGCGCGCCAGGAAAATATTCCGCACCCGTCAGCACGGCACTTACAGAGTGTTGGTCGGGGAAACGGAAACCGCACTGGACGGCACCATCACCATCAAGGTTCCCGACCTGCTGCGACCTGATTCGCCTCCCAGGCGCTACAAAAAAATAGAAGACGAATGGCTGCCCGTGCTTCCTCCGCTTATCCGAACGCCACGGCCACAACTCATTGGCGAGGCGAACCGGTTACTGGCCAGGGTCGAAGATCACGCGACCAACGCGAGAACACAAGAAGCCCAAAACACTAACCCGACAAAGATCGTCGAAGATCTGGGCAAGGAAACCGATCTGCTCAATCAACAGGCAAGGCAACTGGAAAACCACGATACAGATGTTGAAGATCGAGTGATCATCAACCTGGCCGGACAGTTGCGGGCCGCCGCCGTTTCGTTGACAGAACTAGGCCAGAAAACGCTGGTGCGGATGTACAAGAACAAAGACGTGCTGGACATCATGCGCCTGAACTATCTGCTGGATCGTAACGAGCTCAAGGCAAGCAAGATCGTTGATCGCAAACAATCGGGAAAAGGCCAGAAAAGGTCGTTTCTGGATGTTTATTCGATCAGCGACAGCGCCGATAACACGCCGTTGTGGCACGCGCATTTTCACTACGACGCCGAGAAGAGCCTGCCTCTGAGCTTCAAGGTCGATGGCGCTCATCTCAAGACGCTTGAACAAAGCAGACGAGGTATCGAGTCTCAGCGCCGAGATGAACGGGCCGGTTTGCCGCACGTCGGCATCTGGCGGCAAAGGTTCGATGGCAGAACAGCGAGCAAAATATTCGCCCTGGCAGACAGTCACGCCGCAGCCTCCGAGTAAATGCGCAAAGCCCGAACAGCAGGCTTTGATGTAGCCCCAGTACAAACAGGCAATGACGCCGAACGCTTATCAGCACGCCCTCGCGGGCGCGGATAAACACCCCATCAAGGAAGAAAGAATGTCACCAAAACCACCCGTCAGAGGCAACGCCACTGTCGATATACACCATCGCCCAGGCCCATCGCCGCAAGAAAATACGCCGCGCATCAACACTGGCGCGCCCCCCCTGCACCTGGGTGACAATCCGACGGTATCGGGCAGAAACACCGGCGGTGTCGATCTCGATGCAATCAGGCCGGCACCACAGATCACGGTTCACGAAACAACTGAAACAATGACGCTCGGTGCCACCCCCACACCCGCTGTGGAGTCGCTGGAGCATTACCGGATCAGCGCGCCGCCCACGTTGGCGGCCGCCGATGCCGAGGGTTTCAGGACATACAGGGGGCGCCGATACGTCGACGAGCCAGGGGGCGCCATCGTGCCGGTCAAGCAAGATCCGGACACGGGACTGTACCGGGCCGCCCTGGCGAAAGAGTCGAAACCAACAGGTCCGGTGATGCTGCGTGACACCGCCAGCGGCCTGTGGCACCCGCTGGAAGACTTCGAGCCCATTACCTTTGCGTTATCTTCCACACGCCTGGAGGCTTTCCGCACCGGGCTGGACTTGAGTGACGCAACACCCGATAGCAATGGCCTGCATCAGTTCGACGGCAAACTCTACGTGGTGATCGAGAATCACACGTACCAGGTACTGCACGATCCAGACGCATCAACCCCGCTGGCCACCGTAATGCGTATCGTGCGAGGCGAAGATCCTGTGTCCAGCGACAACGGCAATCTGTATGTCGCGACACGCCCGGGAAGGTCGGAGCCCATCGTTTTCGATGCCATACAAGGCTGGGTCGGGATTACGGTAGCCGGTGCCGGCGGGATGGTGCGCAGTGACGCCAACCCCACAGCATCCCTGAGCCTGCCGGAAAGACTCTCGCTGATGCTCACTCGACTGCGCAGCCCAGAGTCCCGTGCCCGAAAACTGTTCCCGGATCACACCGAGGATCAGATCAGAGACTTTATCCGCTCACTGGGCAGTGATGTCCGCGACGTCTTGACCCGTCGCGAAACCGACTACAAGACACTCAAGGCCGAACTGAAGATCTGGATCAGAAACACGTCCACCGCTTCGCCCCAGGCAACAGCAAAAGGCTGGGCGCAACAGGTCGCCAATGACATCAAGCGCTGCTGGCGCCAGCAGACAGGGGATACATTTCGACTTGAGCCGGGCGATGGAACGCTGCCGGCATTAACAGCGGATTTCAGCCATATCCGGCGCCTGGATCTGGACGCCGTCACCTGGTCAGACACCGCCGATACATTCCTCAGTGGATTCTCCGGCCTGGAGCGTCTGACAGTGACCCACTCGTCGCTCGATACACTGCCCGCCGCCGTTACTCATATGCCCCACCTGAGCACACTGGATCTGAGTTCGAACCGTATTGTGCTCAATGCACAAACCGCGGCAAAACTGAGCGCACTCGGCCAACTCAAGAACCTTGATCTGTCGGACAACCCGTTGGGCAAGCCACCTGACTTCACCGGCATGAGCGAACTCAAGACCCTGAACCTGAGCAATACACAATTGGATCAGTGGCCTATCGGCTTGCAGCACCAGACCGGACTCGAACACGTCGACCTGCGCAGGAACCGGCTGACAGAAGTCCCATCGGCCATCCTTTCCCCCTCCCCTGATCAGTTCGAAGCGATCGCCCGGATCAACAGCGTCACGCTGTTTGAGGGCAATCCATTCCCTGCCGGCTACTGGAAAACGCTTGAATTGTATTGGCAACGTGTCACAGCCGATCATCCAGGGCTGGGCACCAACAGCCTGCCCGGTGCGTTCAGGCTTGACGGTGATATCCCGGAGGTCGCCAACGTACAGCGGCTGTACCCGGACAAGTCGGCACAAGAGGCCAGAGAGTTTTTTATCGGATTGGACCCTGAGACAGAAGCCAAACTGGGTCGACGCCTTCAGGAACTGGATGTACTGGAAAGCCAGCTCGATGCCTATGTCGCCGACAGTCAACCCGAGCCGTCCGCCGTCGACACGCCGGCCAAAATACAGGCGCAACGTGTCGCCCAAACCCTCAAGAACTGCTGGCTTCAGGACTCGGACGAAATACTCAAGCTGCCTTCCATCAACGCGCCACTCCCGGCCCTGAGCGTGGACTTCAGTCATGTAAAGCAACTCAGTCTCAGCGCTGTTATCTGGTCGGGCGATGCCGATACATTTCTGTCCGGTTTTCCCAATCTGGAGCGTTTGTCCATTACCCGTTCCAGGATTGAAACGTTACCCGGGCAAATTGGCGCGATGGACAAATTGAACAATCTGAACCTGAGCAACAACTACCTTGCACTGGACGAGCAAAGCGCTGCAACGCTCAGCGCCATGAGTCATCTGGAGATCATCAATCTTTCTGACAACCCAACGCTCACGCTCACCCCTGACTTCAGCAAGATGTCCAAGCTGAAATACCTGATGCTGAATAACACGGGAATCAATCAATGGCCGACTGGATTGCAGGACAAGACCGGGCTGCTCATTTTTGATCTGCACAATAATCGCTTGAATGAAGTACCGCAGGCATTTATCAATCCTGCGCCTGAACAGTTGCTGACGATCGCCCGGATCAATAGAGCCGCGTCACTCGGTGGCAACCATTTCCCTGCCGATTACTGGAGAAAATTCGACGACTACTGGCGTCGAGTGAACGAGGAACACCCCGATCTGCTGACCTCTTACCATGGAGTGATATTTGATACCGACAACTCCCCGGCGCAGCGGTATCGGCGATTATTTCCAGGCAAGGACATCAAGAAGTGCAGGGAATACCTCTGGAGCTTTGAGAGTGAAACCGCGGCAGCAACGAAACTCCAAAGTCTTGAACGGGAACACCGCGTACTGAAAAGTCAGCTCGACGATTGGGTTTTTTCTGGAGGCGGCAACCGCGGGGGCTACATTCGGGCGAATCAGTTAGCGGTCAACGCGCGAACCCGTCCTGACCGTGTCGTGGCAAGTGAGCGGATTCTGAGTTGCTGGAGGGGGGAAACACCGCAAAAACATGCCAATGACGGTACACCCATCGGCCTGGAACTGAATCTCGGCGGCCTGCGCCTGCCGAGCCTGCCAGACATCGACGCGGACTTCAGTCACGTCGGCTCGCTCAAACTGAGCAACATGAATCTGAGCACCTCGCCAGAAGGTTTTCTGACCCATTTTCGCCATGTGCGCTGGCTGGATCTTTCGCACAACCAATTGCGTGAATTGCCTCCTGCAGTTGGAGAAATGAATGGGCTGACTCGCCTGTTTCTGCAGAACAACCGGATTATCCTGACCGCCGACACTGCCCGCGTTCTGTCGCAGCGCACAACATTGCGAGCCTTGTGGCTGCACGAAAATCCGCAACTCGGTATCACCCCGGACTTCACCCTGATAACAGACATGCGCGAGATTGATCTGGCAAACACAGGCATCAACACCTTCCCTGCCGGGCTTGCCGATCAGCCACTGCTGGGCATTGTGAATCTGAACAACAACCGGATCGAGGAAATCCCCGATGCGGTCATAACCCCGCCGGCTGAACGACTCGCCAACAGTGCGCGGGTCAATAACGTGACCAGCATCACTAACAATCCATTGTCAGTGGCCACCCGCACGCGGCTGGAACAATACAACAACCGTCTTATCGAAGCCCAGATACCGATGACTAGCCAGCGCGATCTGGTCGCTACGGCGCGCGGCCATGTCCGGGCAGTCATCCGGATTGCGGCAAATGATCCAATGACGCGCTGGACAATAGGGCTATCGGAAGATCAGGTATCAGCCAGAAGAGTCCAATGGCAAACACTGCGTGATGAACAACGCTCGGATGGTCTGTTCAATACGCTTGCACGCTTGCTCGAGGTTCCCGACGGCCACAATGAGCTTCAGCGCCGGGTCTGGAAGCTGATCGACAGCATTACCGAAAACAATCCGGCGTCCGAACGCCTGCGCAAGGAGGTATTTGATCGGGCCGGCGAAGCGGCCTGCTGTGATCGGGCAGCCTTCACGTTCGCTAATCTGGAAACCCGGGCAATGGCGCACGATGCGCGTGCCCAGGCTCAAGACGAAGCACGGGGCCCGCAATTGTCTGCGCTTTCCAAAGCGTTGTTCCGCTTGCATGAAGTCGACAAAATCGCATCGGCGGACATTGCGCAGCGTGAGGCAAGAATCATCGAAGCGAGGGGGCCTCAGAGGGGCGCGGCCGCTCCAGCGCCACACGTGTCAGAGGAAGTCGAAATCAGACTCGCCTATCGATACTTCCTGAAAGACCGGCTGCAACTGCCGGGACAACCCGAACAAATGGGATTTGCCCGGCTGGCCAATGTGTCAAAAGCGCAATTGAATGCCGCGTACAAAAAAGTCATCGCTATGGATAACTCCCCTGAAGAATTCAAGGCGTTGGTGTCGAGGGAGTTCTGGCAGGAATTCATCACTCATAAGTACCGGGCACAATTCGAAGCGCACCGCCAGACGTTCCAGGATCGACAAGCCATCCTCGACGACGCGCACGTAGCTAACACGCTTGGGTTTAACGATTACGACGCACAATCCAGGGCGCTGCAAAAATCACTGGCGACCGAGGAAGAGGCACTGATCGAGTCGTTGTCCCGACAGGAACTGAGCGAGCATCCAGCCACCAACACTGACGAGGAGGCAGACGGCACAACTGAATAACACGCAAAAAGAGGAGCGCTGGCCGAATGATTTCGGCCAGCCATCACTCGTCGTCGTCGAAGTTGTAACTGCCCGGCGCGAGGTTTTCGAAACGCGTGTATTTACCGATGAACGCCAGGCGGATAAAGCCGATAGGGCCGTTCCGCTGCTTGCCGATGATGATTTCGGCGATGCCCTTGTGCTCGGTTTCCGGGTGATACACCTCGTCCCGGTACACAAACATGATCACGTCGGCGTCCTGCTCGATCGCTCCGGATTCGCGCAAGTCGGAGTTTACCGGGCGCTTGTTGGGGCGTTGTTCCAGGGAACGGTTGAGCTGCGACAGAGCCACTACCGGGCAGTTGAATTCCTTGGCGAGGGCTTTCAGGGATCGCGAGATTTCGGAAATCTCGTTGGTCCGGTTGTCACCGCTGGAGCCGGGGATCTGCATCAGTTGCAAGTAGTCGATCATGATCAGGCCGACATCGCCGTGCTCACGCACCAGACGTCGAGTACGCGCGCGCATTTCCGACGGGCTGATACCGGCGGTGTCATCGATGAACAGCTTGCGATCGTTGAGCAGGTTCACCGCTGAAGTCAGGCGTGGCCAATCATCGTCTTCCAGTTGGCCGGAACGCACCTTGGTCTGGTCGATACGGCCGAGCGAGGACAGCATACGCATGATCAGCGATTCGCCTGGCATCTCGAGGGAATACACCAGCACGGCCTTCTCACTGCGCAACACGGCGTTTTCCACCAGGTTCATCGCAAAGGTGGTTTTACCCATCGACGGACGACCGGCGACGATGATCAGGTCGGACGGTTGCAGACCGCTGGTTTTCTCGTCGAGGTCGGTATAACCAGTGGACAGGCCGGTGATGGCGTTGTCGGTGTTGAACAACGTATCGATGCGGTCGATGGCTTTGGTCAGCAAATCGTTTACGCCGACCGGGCCACCGGTTTTAGGCCGGGCCTCGGCGATCTGGAAGATCTGGCGTTCGGCTTCGTCGAGAATCTCGGCGGCCGTACGGCCTTCCGGGTTGAAGGCGCTGTCGGCAATTTCAGTGCTGATGCCGATTAACTGGCGCAAGGTCGCTCGCTCTCGAACGATCTGCGCATAGGCTTTGATGTTGGCGACGGACGGTGTGTTTTTCGCCAGTTCGCCGAGATAACCGAGGCCACCGACTTGCGACGTCTGACCTTCCTTGTCCAATTGCTCGGCAAGGGTCACGACATCGATCGGCATGTTCTGATCGGCCAGTTTGGCGATCGCACGGAAAATCAAACGGTGGTCATGTCGATAGAAATCGCCATCGGAGACTTGATCGAGCACGCGTTCCCAGGCGTTGTTGTCCAGCATCAGACCACCGAGTACAGCCTGTTCGGCTTCGATGGAATGCGGCGGCACCTTCAGGGCAGCGGTTTGCAGATCGTATTGCTCAGGAGCGGAGATTTCGTTCATGGCCACTTGGAGTCAGGGTTGAAAACGGGAGTACCAGAAAGACAAAGGGCACGACCTGTAAACAGGATCGTGCCCGATGTTAACCGTCTGACGGGCAAGCCGCCAGCCGATCAGGTGTTACTTAAGCTGCTACCACGACAACGCGTACGGTGGCTTCAACTTCGGCGTGCAGGTGCACGGCTACGTCGAATTCGCCTACGTTGCGGATGGTGCCGTTCGGCAGACGAACTTCGCTTTTCGCAACTTCAACGCCGGAGGCGGTCAGTGCGTCAGCGATGTCGTGAGTACCGATCGAACCGAACAGCTTGCCTTCGTCGCCAGCGGTGGCAGTGATGGTCACTTCCAGCTCGGCCAGTTGGGCAGCACGGCTTTCAGCCGATGCTTTACGGTCTGCGGCAGCTTTTTCCAGCTCGGCACGACGCTCTTCGAACGCAGCCAGGTTGGCAGCAGTCGCAGCGGTCGCTTTGCCGAAAGGCAGCAGGTAGTTACGGCCGTAACCGGCCTTAACGTTTACTTTGTCGCCCAGGTTGCCCAGGTTGGCGATTTTTTCCAGAAGGATCAGTTGCATGTGGAAATCCTCTTAACTTTTAACCTTCACCGTTCGCGCTGTCGGTGTCTTTCGACACGTGACGACCGCGAAAATCAATCAGGCTGTCGACAATGGCCAGAACCACGAGCAACGGATAGATCAGCTGCATGAACAGCAACAGCGTGACGTACAACCCCACCAGCCAGAAACCGGCCAGTCGCTTCTGCCCGACCAGCCCGTGAATCAGGGCAAGTCCGGCGAACACCAGCGGTACACTGCACAACGGCGTCAACATGGCCATCTGTGCACCGAGATTCGGGCCCAGAAGCATCAACGCCAGCAGTAACATCGCCGGCCCCAGCGGGATTCGGATGGCGCGAAACTCGCGACCAAAACCACCCGGGTTGTACAACAACGCCTGCCAATGACGCCCGACAATCAGGCTCAGCACGCTGACGATCTGCAACAAAGCCGCAATCAGCCCGGTCAGGACCGGTGCAATCAGGGACGCGAAACGCGCTTGCTCATCGACCGACAATTGCTTGTAGGTCTCACCGAGAAGCGCTGGCATGACCTTTATAAGGGCCTGCGCGAGCATCTCGATCTGGGCTGCAAACGCCGCCCCGAGCACCACTGAAAACACCACTCCAATGGCTACGCTGACCAGCAGCGTGCGAACCCAGGACTCACTTGCGCGCAAAACCAACGCAAGCCCCGAAGACCCCAGCAGCACTAAAAGTGCGCGTGGATCATCGGCATACAACCACCAGACCAATGCCGGCAGCAGCCCCAGGGACAGAACGCCGAGGGCGTCCGTCAATCCGCGCCGCAGAAGCACAAGGCTCCCGGCGGCAGCACCCAACCAATACAACAACGGCAATGTTGCACATCCGGCCACCACGAGAGTGGCCTGCATACGGCCTCGCATGATGAACTCAGCTAAGGCACGCATGCATTCAATCCTTTGCTACTTGTCGACTGCCCGGTCTCAGCGGCCGTGGCTGTCGGTGTAGGCCAGCAGGGCCAGGAAGCGGGCGCGCTTGATAGCGGTAGCCAGCTGACGCTGATAACGAGCTTTGGTACCGGTGATGCGGCTTGGAACGATTTTGCCGGTCTCGGATACGTAGGCTTTCAGAGTGTTGAGATCTTTGTAATCGATCTCTTTCACGTCTTCAGCGGTGAAGCGGCAGAATTTACGACGACGGAAGAAACGTGCCATTTGATAGGCTCCTTAAAAGGTCCGTGGATTACTCGTCAGCGTTATCGCTGTTGTCGCTGTCATCACTATCAGCGCTATCAGCGCCTTCGTGCTCAGGACGGTCGCGACGCTCACGGCGCTCACTGCGGTTTTCTTCAGCCTTGAGCATCTCGGATTGGCCGGTAACGGCTTCTTCGCGACGGATGACCAGGTTACGGATCACTGCATCGTTGTAGCGGAAGTTGTCTTCCAGCTCGGCCAGGGCCTTGCCAGTGCACTCAACGTTCAGCATCACGTAGTGAGCCTTGTGAACATTGTTGATTGCGTAGGCCAGTTGACGACGGCCCCAATCTTCCAGACGGTGGATTTTGCCGCCGTCTTCTTCGATCAGCTTGGTGTAACGCTCAACCATGCCGCCGACTTGCTCGCTTTGATCCGGGTGGACCAAAAAGATGATTTCGTAATGACGCATGAATGCTCCTTACGGGTTGTAGCCTGCCGCTCAAAAACGGTCAGACAAGGAGTGAATGACACTTATGGACTTGCCGGTGCGGGGCACATGCGTGCCTGCCGTGACAGCAAGGGGCGCAATTGTAGAGAAGGGACTGAAGAGGTGCAAGGCAATTGGTGATTATTTGAACAATCACCAATCCTGCCTTCACCACAAACCAATGTGGGAGCGGGCTTGCTCGCGAATGCGATACATCAGGCAACATTGTTGTCGACTGACACTGCGCCTTCGCGAGCAAGCCCGCTCCCACAATTGATTGCATACAACTTTATTTCTTGGCGGAGGCCTTGGCTTTGACGCCACGCTGGCGCTGCGCTTCGAACAGGCATACCCCCGTCGCCACGGACACGTTGAGACTGCTGACGCTACCGGCCATCGGCAGATTCACCAGATAGTCGCAATGTTCGCGAGTCAGGCGACGCATGCCTTTGCCTTCGGCGCCCATGATCAGGATGGTCGGGCCGGTCAGGTCCTGGTCATAAATGCTGACCTCGGCCTCGCCCGCCGTACCGACAACCCACAAACCGCGCTGCTGCAGCTTTTCCAGCGTGCGCGCAAGGTTGGTCACTGCCACCAGCGGAATTACTTCCGCCGCACCGCAGGCCACTTTACGCACGACGGGCGTCAGGGTCGCCGACTTGTCTTTGGGCACGATCACGGCGAGCGCACCAGCAGCATCCGCCGAACGCAGACAGGCACCGAGGTTATGCGGATCGGTCACGCCGTCGAGCACCAGCAACAGCGGCGCGCCTTCGGTGCGATCAAGCAACTCGTCGAGCATCGCCTCGCCCCAGACCTGGCTAGGACTCACGTCCGCGACCACGCCCTGATGCACGCCTTCAACCCAAGCGTCCATTTCACGTCGCTCTGCCTGACCGACCTGGACACGATTTTCATTGGCCAGTTCGATCAGGGTCTGCACACGCGGATCGTTACGGCTTTCGGCCAGCCAGATCTGCTTGACGCGCTTGGGGTGGTGACGCAACAACGCTTCTACCGCGTGAACGCCGTAGATTTTTTCCAACTGACTCATGACTTCGCCTTCGGTTTACGTGCTCCGCCACTTTTGGCTGGAGCAGAACCCGCCTTCGGCGGGCCTTTACGGTGCTTGCTCGGTTTGGCTGGCTTGCCGCCGGTCGCCTTTTCAGGCGCCGACCGCCCGGTCTTTCCCCCGGACGCCGCTTTACCACCGTTTTTGGCGTCGGAAAGCAGCGCTTTCTTCATTTCACGGCTTTTACGCAGCTCGGCATTTTTCGCCACGGCATCGCTTGGGCGATAGGCTTCGACAGCTTTTTCCTTGGCCGGACGGCGACTGGCGGTTTTTGCCGGCGCCTTTTCTTCCGAAGCCTTGGCGGCTGGAGCAGCCGTTTCGTGACCGCGTTTTTTGCGACCAATCGGTGCGCTGATGGTTTTTTCCGCCATCTCGAAGTCGATCTTGCGCTCGTCAAGATCGACGCGCATCACGCGCACTTCAACGGTGTCGCCGAGACGGAAGCTACGACCGGTGCGCTCGCCCGCCAGGCGGTGATGCACAGGATCGAAGTGGTAGTAATCACCCGGCAGCGCGGTGACATGCACCAGGCCTTCGACGTAGATATCGGTCAGTTCGACGAACAGGCCAAAACCGGTCACGGCGGTGATCACACCCGGGAACGATTCGCCCACGCGGTCTTTCATGAACTCGCACTTGAGCCAGTTCACTACGTCGCGGGTCGCTTCGTCGGCACGGCGCTCGCTCATCGAGCATTGCTCGCCGAGTTGCTCCAGTGCCGCTTCGTCGTACGGATAGATGCGCGCTTTCGGAATGGTCATCGCGCCGGCACGACGAACGTGCGGGGTGTCCTGTTTCGAATGGATCACGCTGCGGATCGCGCGGTGCGTAAGCAGATCCGGGTAACGACGGATCGGCGAAGTGAAGTGGGTATAGGCTTCGTAATTCAGGCCGAAGTGGCCCTGATTGTCAGCGCTGTACACCGCTTGGCTCAGCGAGCGCAGCATCACGGTCTGGATCAGATGGAAATCCGGACGGTCCTTGATGCTCGCCAGCAAGGCCTGATAGTCCTTCGGCGACGGGCCGTCCTTGCCTTTGTGCAGGGACAGGCCAAGTTCACCGAGGAAGGCGCGCAGTTTTTCCAGACGCTCCGGCGGCGGACCATCGTGGACACGATACAGCGCCGGGATTTCGTGTTTCTTCAGGAATTCGGCAGTGGCCACGTTGGCCGCCAGCATGCATTCCTCAATCAGCTTGTGCGCATCATTACGGGTGGTCGGGCGGATTTCGGCAATCTTGCGCTCGGAACCGAAGATGATCCGGGTTTCCTGAGTCTCGAAATCGATCGCGCCACGCACATGACGGGCGGCCAGCAACACTTTGTACAGCGAATAAAGCTGCTTGAGGTGCGGCACGACGTCGGTGTATTCGCCACGCAATTTACGCGCTTCGGCAACCTTCGGCGTTTCCAGCATCGCGCTGACCTTGTTGTAGGTCAGACGAGCGTGAGAATGAATCACCGCCTCATAGAAGCAGTAGTCAGTCATTTCGCCAGACTTGGAGATGGTCATCTCGCAAACCATGGCCAGACGATCGACATGCGGGTTCAGCGAGCAGAGGCCGTTGGACAACTGCTCTGGCAGCATCGGCACTACGCGCTCAGGGAAGTACACCGAGTTGCCGCGCACCTGGGCTTCGTTGTCCAGCGCCGAACCGATTTTCACGTAACTGGAAACGTCGGCAATCGCCACGTACAACTTCCAGCCACCGGAGAACAGTCGCAGCTTGCCAGGCTTGGCTTCGCAATAGACCGCATCGTCGAAGTCGCGGGCATCTTCGCCGTCGATGGTGACGAACGGCAGATGGCGCAGGTCGACGCGCTTCTCTTTGTCTTTGTCTTCCACTTCCGGCTTGAGCTTGGCGGCTTCTTTGAGAACCGCTTCAGGCCAGACGTGCGGAATATCGTAGGTACGCAGGGCGACATCGATTTCCATGCCCGGCGCCATGTAGTTGCCGACCACTTCAACCACATCGCCTTGCGGCTGAAAGCGTGGTGTCGGCCAGTGAGTGATCTTCACCTCAACGAACTGGCCGATCTGGGCGTTGGCATTGCGACCCGGGGTCACCAGCACTTCTTGCTGGATCTTCGGGTTATCCGCAACGACGAAGCCGATGCCGCCCTCTTCAAAGTAGCGACCGACAATGCTTTCGTGAGCACGGGTCACCACTTCAACGATCACACCTTCGCGGCGACCGCGACGATCGAGGCCGGAAACACGGGCCAGCGCGCGATCACCGTCGAACACCAAGCGCATTTGCGCCGGGCTCATGAACAGGTCATCGCTACCGTCGTCCGGCACCAGGAAGCCAAAGCCGTCACGGTGACCGCTGATGCGACCGAGGATCAGGTCGAGCTTATCCACCGGCGCGTAAGTACCACGACGGGTGTAGATCAGTTGAGCGTCGCGCTCCATGGCGCGCAGACGGCGGCGCAGGGCTTCGACCTGGTCTTCTGTGGTCAGACCAAACTCTTCGACCAGTTGCTCGCGGGCAGCAGGCGAACCCCGATCGGCGAGATGCGCCAGGATCAGTTCGCGGCTAGGAATAGGGTTTTCATATTTTTCCGCTTCACGAGCGGCCTCGGGATCGAGGGACTGCCAATCGGCCATTAGATAGTTTTCACCTTGTCTATATACGGGTTAGTTTGGCATAGGCGCCATCAAACGGGAAATTTCCGACTCTATAAGGCCCTTCTGAAGCCCTGTATCGAAGCTGGAAAGCCGTTTTGAACACCGCCGGTAAAAAAAACCATTTTTTTTGCTGGCAGGGGTTTACAGTTAAAAAGACGCTCCGTATAGTGCGCGCCATCGACGACGCACATGCGCTGCCGATACTGCCCAGATGGTGAAATTGGTAGACACGCCAGCTTCAGGTGCTGGTGACCTTACGGTCGTGGAAGTTCGAGTCTTCTTCTGGGCACCAATTCAAATTCAAGGTTAGGGCCTTGGATTTCACAGAAACCCGCGAAAGCGGGTTTTTGCGTTTCTGGCATTTGAAAATCCATTCCCCTCGCCTTAGCAAACCTGCTCGTACGCCACAAGGCGCATTTGAGAAACAATATCGTTTATCATTGTTGCAAGTTTTTGCAATGCGACAGTGAGGAACCCTGCGAATGACGTTTCGAAATACCCTGCGCCGAGGCTTTACCTTCACCCTCCTCGGCCTGGCACTCGCCACTCCCCTCGCCCAGGCTGCCGATGCGGTTTCCCTGACTCTCTACAACGGCCAACACAAGGAAGTCGGCGACGCGATCGCCAAAGCCTTTGAAGCCAAGACCGGCATTCACGTCAATGTCCGCAAAGGCAGCAGCAATCAGCTTGCCAGCCAGATCATCGAAGAAGGCGACCGCTCCCCCGCCGACGTGATCTACACCGAAGAATCCCCTCCACTGAATAACCTCGGCGAACAAGGCCTGCTGGCCAAGACCGATGACGCCACACTGGCCGTACTGCCGAAAAAATACGTCGCTGGCAACGGCACCTGGATCGGCGTCACCGCTCGCGTTCGCGTGGCGGCGTTCAACCCGACACTGATCGACGAAAAAGACCTGCCGAAGTCGGTAATGGAATTCTCCGAGCCGAAATGGCAAGGCAAGATCGGCTTTGTGCCCACCAGCGGCGCCTTCCAGGAACAGGCCGTGGCCATCATCAAAATGCACGGTCGCGATGCCGCCGAAGAATGGCTGACCGGCCTGCGCGCTTTCGGCAAGACCTACAGCAACAACATGGTCGCGCTCAAAGCCGTCGAGAACGGTGAAGTCGCCGCCGTACTGGTGAACAACTACTACTGGTTCGCCCTGCAACGCGAGAAAGGCCAACTGGATTCCAAACTGCACTACTTCACCGGCGGCGATGTCGGCGGCTTGATTACCGTTTCCAGCGCTGCCGTGCTGAAATCCAGCAAACACCCAAAAGAAGCGCAGCAATTGCTCGCCTACATGGCCAGCGAAGAAGGCCAGCGCGTGATCACCCAAACCACCGCCGAATACCCGCTGCACAAAGGCATGGAATCGGATCGCGGCCTCAAGCCGTTCAGCGAACTGGAAGCGCCGAACGTCACACCGGCCGATTTGGGCAATGCTGAACAAGCACTGGAGCTGGAACGTGAAGTTGGCTTGAACTGATGACCGCATCGTTATCCGCCCCCGCCGCGCGCGGGGGGTACGTGCCACGGCGCAAGCGACCATCGATCTGGCTGGTACTGCCGGTATTGCTATTGGTGGTCTTGAGCCTGTTGCCGCTGGCCTACGTTGGGATAAAGACCTGGCAGGCCGGCTGGGCCGAGGCGCTGCATTTGTTGTGGCGCCCCTATGTCTTCGGTCTACTGCGCAATACGCTGGCCTTGATGGTCGGCGTGACTATCACCTGCGGCGTGATCGGTCTGTCGCTGGCCTGGCTGCTGGAGCGCAGCAATCTGCCGGGGCGGCGTTTGTGGGGTGTGATCCTGTGCCTGCCGTTCGCGGTTCCGGCGTTTGTCAGCAGCTTCACCTGGGTTTCGCTGAGCGCACAGTTCGAAGGCCTCGGCGGCGCGATTCTGGTGATGAGCCTGTCGAAATACCCGCTGATCTTTCTCCCAGTGGCGGCAACCCTGCGCAATCTCGATCCTTCTCTCGAAGAGTCAGCCCGCACCTTGGGGCAGAATCGCTGGGGCGTTTTTTTCCGGGTCACCCTGCCCCTGCTCTGGCCATCGCTGCTAGCGGGCTCGCTGCTGATCGCCTTACACATGCTGGTGGAGTTTGGCGCACTGTCGATCATTGGCCTGCAAACCTTTACCACGGCGATCTACCAACAATTCGAACTGGCATTCAGCAACGCCAATGCAGCAATGCTGTCCGCCGTGCTGCTCGCGCTGTGCCTGGTGCTGCTGTGGCTGGAACTGCGAGTGCGCGGCAAGGGCCGGCACGTGCGCACCGGGCAAGGTGCGGCGCGTCAGGCTGAACAGGTTCTGCTAGGGCCTTGGGCGGCGGTCGGCCAGTTGTATTGCCTGATCCTGGCGATCATTGGCAGCGGGATTCCACTGGGCATGCTGGCGTACTGGCTGGCTGTGGGCTCTTCGGCTGCATTCCCGGTTGCGGCCATTTCCGAGGCGCTGCTGTCATCGCTGGCGTTATCGCTGGGTGGCGCGGCACTGTGCCTGTTGCTGGCAGTGCCGGTCGGGCTGCTGGTGGTGCGCTATAAAGGCCAACTGGCGATCTGGGCCGAACGCTTGCCGTATCTGCTGCATGCGCTGCCGGGTTTGGTGATTGCGCTGACGCTGGTGTATTTCGCCCTGCACTACGTGCCTGTGCTGTATCAAACGTCCGGCCTGTTGCTGATCGCTTATGCGCTGTTGTTCCTGCCGCTGGCTCAGGCTCCGATCCGCACGGCACTGAACAAGGCAGCGCCGCAACTGGAAGAGGCTGCACGCACACTGGGCGCATCGTCGTTTACGGCGTTTTGCCGGGTGACACTGCCGATCATCTTCCCGGCATTGGGCGCAGCGTTTGCGTTGGTGTTTCTGGATGCGATGAAGGAATTGACCGCGACGTTGCTGCTGAGTCCGACCGGTCTCAATACGTTGGCAACCGAGGTGTGGGCGCATACGGCGAATGTCGAGTTTGCGGCCGCAGCGCCTTATGCGGCGCTGTTGATTGTGGTTTCTGGATTGCCGGTTTATCTGCTGACAACCCGGATGTACCTGAGCCGCTGAAACGGCCATCGCGAACCGACTCACTCCCACAGTGGAATGCATCCCCCTGTGGGAGCCAGCCTACTGGCAATCGGATCTGAATCACGCCCTGAACTGCCCCAGGCTCGCCTTGAGCTGGGCCGCCAAACCATCCAGCACCTTGCCACTGGCCGTGGTCTCCACCACCGCTTGAGCCGCTTTCTCGGCTTGAGCATGAATCGTCTCGACCCGCCCACGCACTGCCTGTGCACCTTGCGCCTGATGCGCCGCCGCCTGCGTGGCCAAACCAATTGCCGCGTGCACCTGCTCGACCGACACCTGCACAGATTGCTGTAAGCGCGCACTGTCACGCAGCACCAGCAAACCTTCGCTGGCCTGACGCCCAGCCTGACCAATCGCCTCCACCGCCTCCCGCGCGCCCTGCTGCAAAGCCACAATGTGCGCTTGAATGTCGCCGGTAGAACTCTGGGTTTTACTCGCCAGTGCACGAACCTCGTCCGCCACCACGGCGAAACCGCGCCCGGTCTCGCCCGCCCGCGCCGCTTCGATAGCCGCGTTCAGCGCCAGCAAATTGGTTTGCTCGGCAATCCCGTGAATCACTGTCAGCACGACTTCAATCTGCTCGCTCTGCTGCGCCAGTCGCTCGATGACTTTTGCCCCGGTATCGACCTGTCCGGCGAGCGCCTCGATCAGGCTGCCGACCTTGGCCGACGTGCGGGTGTTTTCATCGGTGGCCTGTCGAATGTCGACCACCTGCTTCAACGCCGCCTGCATGGCATGGCTTTCCGATTGCGCCTCATCAGCCATTTGCGACAGTGCGCGCAGACTTTCCGCCACTTCGTCGCGCTGCATCCCGGCCGCAGCATCCGCGCCGGCATTGCGCAGGGTCATCGCACCGATTTCCACACCCGTGCGCTGAGCCACGTCGCCCGCCTCGCGCACGATCGGCTGCAACTTATCCACAAAGCGATTGACCGCCGAGGCCATGTCGCCGATCTCATCCTTGCTGTTGATTTGCACACGCTTGGTCAGATCGCCCTCACCCGCTGCGAGATCATCCATCGCCACGTTGAGCATCTTCAGGCGATTGACCACACGATGACCCAAAACCACGGCCAACAACAGCAGCACACCCGCACCGACCAGCGCCAGGCCCATGCCGATCCGCCAGCGCAGAGTCGCGGCGGCGTCCTGCACGGTACTGGCAGTATTGGCTTTCATTTCTACCGCAGTCGATTGCGCCGATTGCAGGCGCGCGCGCATCGCGGTCGCACTGTCGGCTGCCGCGCCTTTGAGGCTGTCGCCAACCAACTGATCACTGCTGGCGATCAACGCCGAGAAGCGCTTATCCAGCGCCGCCAGATCGGTCTCTACGGACGCCGTGGAGACCCCCATCAACACCTTGCCGATTTCCACGCCATTGGGATTGATCGACGCCTCCAGGTAATAGACCGACGGATCGTGCTTCGCCGCATCCAGCACTTTATCCAGTGCACGCTCACCCTGGCCCTTTTCCAGCAAGGCCTTGTTGATCGGGTTTTCGCGATTGAGATAACGGGTCAGGTGCTGACCGGTCGCATCGTCGTACACAACGAACAGCACGCTGGGGTTGCGCTGGGCGCGCCGGGCGAATTCAGACAAGGTCGGTACATCGCTATCCCACATGGCGCGAGGTGCAACGGAAGCCAGCAATTGGGCCATGTCATTGGCCGAATCCTGCAGATCCTTTTCCAGTGTCGCGCGAAGTTGCGCCTGCTCTTCCTTCAAACGCGACGACAGACCCGCGGTCAGCCGCTGACGAGTGTTGGCGGACAAAGCATCAAGACTCGACGTGACTTCACGCCCTGCCTGCTCCAGTTCGCCGGAAAGTTTCTGGCTGTCAGCACCGAGCCGCACCGCCAGATCAGCTTCCAGCGCGGTGACCGTGCTCCGTGTCAGGGCGACGGCCACCAACACCTGCACCAAAAGGGCGATACCAAGGGTAACGAATACAGGCCGCAATAAACGGCTTTGTAACAGTGAGAGAACGGCCGACACTGTGAATACCTCTACGTCTGACGCCATTAATTTGATGGCACTCTTGTAGACAGAATCACAGCAAAGGTCATGCCGTCCAACAGGCATAAACGACAAAGGCCCCAATTAAGGGGCCTTTGTTTTTTACATCAACGACTTATCAAGCAAACGGATGGCGCAGAACGATGGTTTCGTTGCGATCCGGGCCCGTCGAAATAATGTCGATCGGCGCGCCGACCAGCTCTTCGATGCGTTTGATGTAGTTACGCGCAGCCTGTGGCAGCTCTTCCAGGGTCTTGGCACCCAGGGTCGATTCGCTCCAGCCCGGCATTTGCTCGTACACCGGCTCAAGGCCAATGTAGCTATCAGCGTCAGTTGGTGCGTCGATCACTGCACCATCAGCGTTCTTGTAGCCAACGCAGATGTTGATGGTTTCCAGACCGTCCAGTACGTCCAGCTTGGTCAGGCACAGGCCCGAGATGCTGTTCACATCGATGGCGCGACGCAGGATGACGGCGTCGAACCAGCCGCAACGACGGGCACGACCGGTGGTTGCACCGAACTCGTGGCCACGCTTGGCCAGGAATGCGCCAACGTCGTCGAACAGTTCAGTCGGGAAAGGACCCGAACCTACACGAGTGGTGTAAGCCTTGGTGATGCCGAGGATGTAGTCCAGGAACATCGGACCAACGCCCGAACCGGTGGCGATGCCGCCGGCCGTGGTGTTGGAGCTGGTGACGTACGGGTAGGTACCGTGGTCGATGTCCAGCAGCGAGCCTTGGGCGCCTTCGAACATGATGTCTTTGCCAGCGCGACGCAGGTCGTGCAGTTCGGCAGTGACGTCGAGCATCATCGGCTTGAGCAGCTCAGCGTATTCCATGCACTCGTCGAGAGTCTTCTGGAAGTCGATGGCCGGCTCTTTGTAGTAATTGACCAGTACGAAGTTGTGGTAATCCAGCAACTCGCCCAGCTTGGCGGCGAAACGCTCGCGGTGGAACAGGTCACCGATGCGCAGACCGCGACGTGCAACCTTGTCTTCGTAAGCCGGGCCGATGCCGCGACCGGTCGTACCGATCTTCAGCTCGCCACGGGCCTTCTCACGGGCCTGATCCAGCGCAACGTGGTAGGACAGGATCAGCGGGCAAGACGGGCTGATACGCAGGCGCTCGCGCACCGGCACGCCTTTCTCCTCCAGCTTGTTGATTTCCCGCATCAGAGCGTCAGGTGCAACCACCACGCCGTTACCGATCAGGCACTGCACGCCTTCGCGCAATACGCCCGACGGGATCAGGTGCAAGACGGTTTTTTCGCCGTCGATCACCAAGGTGTGACCAGCGTTGTGGCCACCCTGGTAGCGCACTACGGCGGCAGCATGTTCGGTCAGCAGATCAACGATCTTGCCTTTGCCCTCATCACCCCACTGGGTGCCCAGGACTACGACATTCTTACCCATAACACTTGTCCTCATTCGCGCAAACTTGGTGCCGGCGATGGCCGGCAGGAAAACTCAAGAAGCCAGTGGCGATACTTGCCAAAGCCCGTTCTGCTGAATCAATTGCCGGTCGCAGTCCGCATCACGGGCGGCGGCCAAAGGTTGTCCAGGCAACGCCTGAACAACACGCTGACCCTCACTGCGCAACTGGCAAACCTGCTGCCAGAGTGCCGCATCCGTACTGTCAGGCATCCAGATACCGCCAGACGGTAGCTCGATTTCAGCACGCCCCAGGGTCACCAGGGTTTTCAAATCGGTAGAGAAGCCGGTCGCCGGACGGGCGCGACCGAAGTCGGCGCCGATGTCGTCGTAACGACCGCCTTGAGCGATGGACTGGCCAACGCCCGGCACGAACACCGCGAACACCACACCGGTGTGGTAGTGGTAGCCGCGCAGCTCGCCCAGATCAAAGTACAGCGGCAACTGCGGGAATCGCGCCGACAGACGCTCGGCGATTGCCAGCAAATCTTCCAGTGCCGCCAGCACCGGCGCCGGCGCATTGGCCAAACGCTCACGTGCGGCGACCAGCACCTCGCGGCCACCACACAGGTCGACCAGCGCACGCAGCATGCCGGACAGATCGGCCGGCAAGCCTTCGGTCAACGTAATGACCTCGTCGATCGCCTTGCGTTGCAGCGCATCGAACAACTGCTGCTCAACTTCACCGGACAGGCCGGCGGCGCGCGCCAGACCACGGTAAATGCCGACATGGCCAAGGTCCATGTGCACATCCGGCACATCGGCCAGGTGCAGCATGGCCAGCATCAGGCTGATCACTTCAACGTCGCTGCTCGGGCTGGCGTCGCCGTACAACTCGGCACCCAACTGGATCGGGCTGCGAGAAGACGACAGTGCACGCGGCTGGGCATGCAGCACGCTACCGGCGTAGCACAGACGACTCGGGCCTTCGCGACGCAGGGTGTGTGCGTCGATGCGCGCCACTTGCGGCGTGATGTCGGCACGGAACCCCATCTGCCGGCCCGATTGCGGGTCGATGACCTTGAAGGTACGCAGATCCAGATCCTGGCCCGCGCCGGTCAGCAGGGATTCCAGGTACTCGATATGGGGGGTCACGACAAACTCGTAACCCCAGCTCTGGAACAGATCCAACACCTGACGACGCGCCACTTCAATGCGCGCAGCTTCCGGTGGCAGTACTTCTTCGATGCCATCTGGCAGCAGCCAGCGGTCTACCGTTGCCATTACGCCTTCCCCTTTGATCCGGGCGGCCAGCACTAGGGCGAGCCTTGAGTGAAGCAGAAAATGATCGGGCCATTCAAAACGCACGCGCATGAACGACGCAGCGAAAGGCCTGATACCGGCCTCGCCCATCACTTTCCTCGAAAAACTGTCGAGCTATTCAGCCCGATGTTCTGCAGCAAAAACAGCAATCAAACGTGCAGACGCAAAAAAGCCGGGAATTTCCCGGCTGCCGCATCATACACACGTTTTCCCAAAGGATCACCCCGCCCGAGGTTTTAGCCGCCGGGCGGAATGATTCAGGTCAACGTCGTATCAAGGCTTGGACTTTTCCAGGTAACGGAAAAAGTCGCTGCTTGGGTCGAGGACCATGACGTCGGATTTGTTCGCGAAGCTTTCACGGTAGGCACGCAGGCTACGATAGAAAGCGTAGAACTCCTGATCCTGACCGTAGGCCTTGGAGTAGATCGCAGCAGCCTGGGCATCACCGTCACCACGAACCTCTTCGGATTCACGATAGGCTTCAGCCAGCAGAACGCGGCGTTGACGATCGGCGTCGGCACGGATGCCTTCAGCCAGCTCGTTACCCTTGGCGCGGTGCTCGCGAGCTTCACGCTCACGCTCGGTGCTCATACGCTCGAACACGCTGCGGTTAACTTCTTTCGGCAGATCGATACCCTTGACCCGGACATCGACCACCTCGATACCCAGCTCTTTCTCGGCCATCGTGTTCAACGAAGCAGTGATATCAGCCATCAGCGCGTCGCGCTCACCGGATACCACTTCATGCAGGGTGCGTTTACCGAACTGGTCACGCAGGCCGGATTCCAGACGACGGGACAAACGCTCGTCGGCGATCTGCTTGAGGCCGGAAGTCGCGGTGTAGAAGCGCTCGGCATCTTTCACACGCCACTTGGCGTAAGCATCGACCATCACGGCTTTCTTTTCCAGGGTCAGGAAGCGCTGCGTCGGTGCATCCAGCGTCATCAGACGTGCGTCGAATTTACGCACCTGGTTAACGTAAGGCACTTTCACATGCAGACCTGGCTGAACATCGGCCTCTACCACACGACCGAATTGCAGCATAACCGCGCGCTCGGTCTGAGACACGATGTAGAAGCAGTTCCAGCCAACCAATACCACAACGACGCCAACGATCAGGGCGATCAGCGATTTATTGCTCATCAGCGGGTCTCCCTTGTACGCGACTGCGGCAGGTCAGTGACATGCGGCGTGACATCCGAGTTTTTACTGGCAGCAGCCGAACCGGCGACCGGCGCATTGCTACCCGAACCGCTCTGAATCATCTTGTCCAGCGGCAAATACAGCAGGTTGCTCTGGCCGTTCTTGTTACCAGTCACGAGCACCTTGCTGGTATTGCTGAAGATTTCCTGCATGGTGTCCAGGTACAGACGCTCACGGGTAACTTCAGGTGCCTTGCGGTATTCGGCGACCAGTTTAGTGAAGCGATCTGCCTCACCCTTGGCGCGAGAGACCGTTTCGTCGCGGTAACCGTTGGCATCCTCAAGGATACGCTGGGCCTGACCACGCGCCTCAGGCACGACGCCGTTGGCGTAGGTTTCCGCCTGGTTGCGCGAACGCTGTTCGTCTTCACGCGCGCGGATCACGTCATCGAAGGCTTCCTGCACTTCACGCGGGGCTGCCGCGTTCTGTACGTTCACCTGAGTCACGGTGATACCGGTGCGATAGGTATCGAGGAAGCGTTGCAGACGCTCCTTGATTTCGCTGGCCATCAACTCACGACCTTCGGTCAGCACCTGGTCCATGGCGGTCGAACCCACCACATGGCGCAGGGCGCTGTCGGTTGCATGCTGCAAGCTGATTTCAGGTTGATCGACGTTCAGCACGAAGTCCTGAAGGTTGCTGATCTTGTACTGCACGGTCAGCGGCACTTCGACGATGTTCTCGTCTTCGGTGAGCATTTGACCCTGCTTGGTATAGGCACGCTCACGCGTAACGTTTTCCATGTACTTTTTATCGATCGGCGGGAAATAGATGTTCAGACCCGGGCCAACGGTTTCGTAGTATTTGCCGAAGCGCAGCACGACGGCTTGCTCCTGCTCGTCGACTACGTAGACCGCGCTGTACAGCCAGACAGCCGCCAGCACGACCAGTCCGATGCCGAGCAGACCGCCGAAGCCGCCTCCACTCTTGCCCGAACCACCGCCGTCATCACCACGTTTCTTACCACCACCGAACAACCCGTTCAGGCTTTCCTGCAGCTTACGGAAGGCCTCGTCGAGATCTGGTGGCCCCTTGCGGTCGCCATTATTGCGGCGCTTGCCACCCCAAGGATCCTGATTGTTCGAGTTGCCACCCGGCTCATTCCAAGCCATAGCGCTCTCCATCTGATAAAGCAAAGACGCACCCACGGCGCGCCGACCAATGCTACAGAATGCCTGCCTTCACGGCACAACCGCTTTTTCAGGCTTTTATTGCAAAGTGTGTTGCTCGATGAACTCCATCGGCTGCAATCCTTCGCGGCTTACCAGTCGATTCAACTCGACCCGGGGCAAACGAACGGCCAGCAGACAGATGCCTTCTTCGTCGTGTTCTTCTTTCTGCACCGCACCGAGCTCAAAGAACTGCGCACGCAGTCGAGCGAATCGCTGCGGCAAGCGCAAGGTTCCCACAAACAAATCACTGCCGAGCAACTCGGCAATGGCTTGCTCAAGCAACTCCAGACCACTACCGTCCCGCGCCGACAACCAGACCCGCTGCGGTTTGCCATCGGCATCGCGCTGGATCTGCGGCTCAACACCCTCAAGCAGATCGAGTTTGTTGTATACCTCAAGGATCGGCAAGTCTTGCGCCCCGATCTCACCCAGCACCACCATCACCTGCTCGATCTGCAACATGCGATCCGGCTCGGCCGCATCGATCACATGCAACAGCAAATCAGAGTTGCTGGACTCTTCGAGCGTAGACCGAAATGCTTCGACCAGCTTGTGGGGCAAGTGACGTATGAAACCCACAGTGTCGGCCAGAACGATCGGCCCCAGGTCGTCCAGTTCCAGACGGCGCAAGGTCGGGTCCAGCGTGGCAAACAACTGATCAGCCGCGTACACGTCGGATTTCGTCACGTTATTGAAGAGCGTCGATTTACCGGCGTTGGTATACCCCACCAATGAGACGGTAGGAATATCCGCACGCGATCGGCCGCGTCGCGATTGCTCGCGCTGGCTGCGTACTTTTTCCAGGCGGCCCTTGATCTGTCGCAGGCGAACCCGCAGCAGACGGCGGTCGGTTTCCAGCTGGGTTTCACCCGGACCACGCATGCCGATACCACCACCTTGACGCTCAAGGTGAGTCCAGCCACGAACCAGCCGGGTGCTCATGTGGTCAAGCTGGGCCAGTTCGACCTGGAGCTTGCCCTCATGGGTACGGGCGCGTTGGGCGAAAATATCGAGAATCAAACCGGTGCGGTCGATCACGCGACACTCGAAAACACGTTCGAGGTTACGTTCCTGACTGGGCGTGAGAATGTGATTGAAAATCACCAGATCGGCCTTCTCGGCATGGACCAGGTCGCGTAGCTCCTCGACCTTGCCGCTGCCAATCAGGAATTTGGCGGTTGGCCGATGACGCGGCACGTTAAAAAACGCAACGGTCTCGGCGCCCGCCGAATTAGCCAGTTCCTGAAACTCCTGCGGATCTTCGCGCGCCTCAGGGTCCTGTCCATCCAAGTGAACGAGGATGACTCGCTCACCACCACCGTGGCGCTCAAAGAACAAAGGAGACTCCTATCAGGCGTTACCCGGAGCTGGATCAGCGTCGCCTTGTTCGTTTTCGGTTGCGCTAGGCAGACGAATTGGACGAACCGGCACTACTGTCGAGATAGCGTGTTTGTAGACCATCTGGCTGACGGTGTTTTTCAGCAGGATCACGAACTGGTCGAACGACTCGATCGTGCCTTGCAGTTTGATACCGTTGACCAGGTAGATGGAAACCCCAACTTTCTCTTTACGTAAAGTATTCAGGTAAGGGTCTTGTAGCGAATGCCCTTTTGACATGTGCCGCACTCCTTTAAGGATTCAATAATAAAAAATAGGTAATTCAGATGGCTTTGGCCGCCACACCCCCAAGGATAGACGGCAATTGCAAGGACTCAGCTCAATATGGAGATGGTCCCAAGGTATTTCAAGGCGCGTGGCAGATTGTCGCAATCAAGACTGTCCAGCCAGTGTAAATCTTCCCAACTGCGCAGCCAGGTGAACTGGCGCTTGGCCAATTGGCGCGTGGCGATGACACCGCGCTCCTGCATTTCGGCCAACGTCAGCTTGCCATCCAGATAATCCCAGACTTGGCGATAGCCTACCGCACGTATAGACGGCAACCCTGAATGCAGGTCACTTCTTTTACGCAGGGCTACGACCTCGTCGATGAACCCCTGTTCCAGCATATTTGTGAATCTTTGTTTAATACGCTCATGCAATACCTGGCGATTTGCCGGGGCAATGGCCAAGTTTGCGACAGTATAGGGCAATTGTTGCTGACCAGAAGCTGATGCTTCAGTACTTTGCACAGATTGTTGCTGGCGAAGGGCAGTCATGCTCTGACCGCTGACCCGATAAACTTCCAGCGCCCGACTCAAGCGTTGCGGATCGTTCGGATGAATACGCGCTGCAGACACCGGATCGATCACCGCCAATTGATCGTGCAGGGCTTGCCAGCCAAGGCGTGCAGCCTCTTCTTCGATTTGCGCACGCACCTCGGGATCGGCGGCCGGCATATCGGCCAGACCTTCGACCAAAGCCTTGTAATAGAGCATTGTGCCGCCGACCAGCAGCGGAATTTTCCCGCGGGAGGTGATCTCTGCCATCGCTTGCAGGGCATCGCGACGGAAATCCGCAGCCGAATAGGCTTCAGCCGGGTCGAGAATGTCGATCAAACGATGCGGAAATTCAGCCAGCAGCTCTTTCGAGGGTTTGGCCGTGCCAATGTCCATGCCTCGATAGACCAGCGCGGAATCGACGCTGATCAGCTCGCACGGCAGCACTTTGGTCAGTTCGATGGCCAGGTCGGTCTTGCCCGCAGCGGTCGGGCCCATCAGGAAAATCGCTGGAGGAAGCTGCTTCATCAACGACCGCGCAAGAACAGTTTGTCCAGATCGTCCAGACCCAATTGGGTCCAGGTCGGCCGGCCATGATTACATTGACCGCTGCGCTCAGTGTTTTCCATGTCACGCAGCAGGCCGTTCATTTCGGGCAAGGCCAGGCGCCGGTTGGCGCGGATCGCGCCGTGGCAGGCCATGGTGCCGAGCAGTTCGTTCAGGTGCGCCTGAATCCGGTCGCTGGTGCCGTATTCCATCAGGTCCGACAGCACATCGCCGACCAAACGGTTGGCTTCAGCCTGCTTCAGCAAGGCCGGAATCTGCCGAATCGCCAGCGTCTCCGGGCCCAGGCGCTGCAATTCAAAACCCAAACGCTGGAACCACGCTGCGTGCTCTTCGGCGCAGTCGGCCTCGCGCTGACTGACCGCCAGCGACTCCGGCACCAGCAACGGCTGGCCGCTGAGGCCTTCGCTGGCCATGGCGATCTTAAGGCGCTCGTACATGATCCGCTCGTGAGCGGCATGCATGTCCACCAGTACCAGGCCTTGGGCGTTCTCGGACAAGATATAGATACCCTTGAGCTGCGCCAGCGCGTAACCGAGCGGTGGAATGTCTTCCTGTCCAGCGGGTAGCGCGTTGGCATTCGCTTCAGGCAGCGGCGCAAAAAACTCCCGGTAGGCGGCCTGAGCCTCGGCGGCCGGCGGCATCGCAGATTGCGGACGTGGCGTGTATTGATACTGATAAGCGCCGCCAGCGCTGGCGCCAGAGGAGGCATTGAGCGTCGGTTGCGCCTGCGGTTGCTCAAGCAGCGCATTGGCCGCCAGGCGCATTTCGCCCTGAGGTCCGAATTCACCGGCATCAAGGCCGCTTGGCCTGACGATGGCAGTGGTGACGGCGCCGGCAAGTTGGTCTTCCGGGCGCACATCGCCCAAAGCACGGTGCAGCGTGCCGTAGAGGAAGTCATGCACCATGCGTCCATCACGGAAACGCACTTCGTGCTTGGTCGGGTGCACGTTGACGTCCACTGCCGCCGGATCGACCTCGAAAAACAGCGCAAAGGTCGGATGACGGCCGTTGAACAGCACATCGCGATACGCCTGACGCACCGCGTGGGCCACCAGTTTGTCGCGCACCGCGCGACCATTCACGAAGAAATACTGCAAATCTGCCTGACTACGGTTGAAGGTCGGCAAACCGACCCAGCCCCACAGGTGCAAACCGTTGCGTTCGATCTCGATCGGCAACGCCTGTTCAAGAAAACCAGAACCACAGATGGCCGCCACACGTCGTGCGCGGGCCGCGTCATCATGGGCTTCGTGCAGGCTGAGAATGGTCTTGCCGTTGTGGCGCAGATGGAAAGCCACGTCGAAACGCGCCAGCGCCAGGCGCTTGATCACCTCTTGCAGATGATCGAATTCGGTTTTTTCGGTCTTGAGAAATTTACGCCGCGCAGGGGTATTGAAGAACAGGTCACGCACTTCCACCGACGTACCGACCGGGTGTGCCGCTGGCTGAACCCGAGGCGCCATGTCCCGGCCTTCGGTTTCGACCTGCCAGGCCTGATCGGCATCACGGGTGCGCGAGGTCAGGGTCAGACGCGCGACAGAGCTGATTGATGCCAGTGCCTCACCGCGAAAACCCAGACTCATGACCTGTTCGAGGTCTTCGAGATTACGGATCTTGCTGGTGGCGTGACGGGCCAGAGCCAACGGCAGATCATCGGCAGAAATACCGTTGCCATCATCACGCACTCGCAGCAGTTTGACGCCGCCCTGCTCGACATCGACGTCGATGCGTTTGGCACCAGAATCGAGGCTGTTTTCCAACAGTTCCTTAATGACCGAAGCCGGACGCTCAACCACCTCACCGGCGGCAATCTGGTTCGCCAGCCGTGGACTGAGCAGTTCGATGCGGGCTGCGCTCAGCTCCTGATTCATTCTTTGGACGCCAGTTCGGTGCCAGGAATGGTCAAGTGCTGACCAACCTTCAGTTCATCGCTTTTCAAATTGTTGACATTGCGCAACGTGACTGGCGACACCTGATAACGCACGGCGATCATGGAGAGCGTTTCACCCGGGCTTACCCGGTGATCCCGAGGTCCCTTGGCGATTTTCCCCGAATCACGCAGCCAGGCAATGTAAGTTCCCGGCGGTGGATTCTGCTGGAAGAACTGGCGCACGCCACTGCTGATCGACCGTGCCAGCGCCTGCTGGTGGCTCGATGCAGCAAGCTTCGAGGCTTCCTTGGCATTGGAGATGAAGCCGGTTTCAACCAAAATCGACGGAATGTCCGGCGACTTCAACACCATAAAACCGGCCTGCTCGACGCGCTGTTTGTGCAACGGCGTAACCCGGCCGATGTTGGTCAGGACTTTCTGGCCGACGTTGAGGCTGGAGGTCAGCGACGCGGTCATCGACAGATCGAGCAGCACGCCTGCCAGCATGCGGTCCTTGTCGTCGAGGCTGACGTTACCGGCACCACCGATCAGGTCGGAACGGTTTTCGCTGTCGGCCAGCCAACGGGCGGTCTCCGACGTAGCACCGCGATCAGACAGGGCAAACACCGAAGCACCAAAGGCTGCCGCGGAAGGCGCAGCGTCGGCGTGAATCGAAACGAACAGGTCGGCGCCCTTCTTGCGGGCGATTTCGGTACGACCACGTAACGGGATGAAATAGTCACCGGTACGGGTCAATTCGGCACGGAAGCCTTTCATCCCGTTGACCTGACGCTGCAATTCGCGAGCAATCTGCAACACCACGTCTTTCTCACGCTGACCGCGCGAGCCGGATGCTCCCGGGTCTTCGCCGCCATGGCCGGCATCGATCACCACAATGATGTCGCGCTTGCCAGCCGGGGCTGGCGGCAACTTGATTTCGGGCTTTGTCGGGGTGACTGGCACCGCCGGTACGGTGGCCACCGATGGCGTTGGCGCAGGCGGCGGCGCGGCGTCGGCCGGGTTATCGAACAAGTCGACCACCAGACGGTTGCCATACTGCGCATTCGGCGCCAGCGAGAAGCTTTTCGGGGTGACGGCTTTCTTCAGGTCGACGACCACTCGCAGGTCGGTCGGCGTACGCTGGGCCGAGCGTATCGCCGTGATCGGCGTGTTTGCAGTCTGTACATTCAAAGGCGCCCCCAAGGTGGCGCCATTGATGTCGATTACCAACCGGTCCGGAGCGGTCAGGGTGAAGACACTGTGCTGCACCGGGCCGCTCAGGTCGAAAACCAATCGCGTGTTGTCCGGCGCCCGCCACAGGCGCACGCTGTTGACCTTTGAGTCGGCCAAAGCGTTGACGGTTACTGCCATCAACAACAGTCCAGCGGCAGCCACCAACGCGCGAAAGCGCATACCTAACCCCATCATTTAATTGGATTCCAATGCCAAAGCGGCACACCAGGCCTCGCCACGCGAGCCTTGGGATGAAATTTTCAGCGAACGCCCGCTGTCTTGCGGGCTAATGGTAATGGTCAGGTCCGGCTTTGGCAAAAAGCCTGCACCTTTATCGGGCCACTCGATCAGGCACAGGGCATCGTCCTCGAAGTAATCACGAATACCGAGGAACTCCAGCTCTTCCGGATCGACCAGTCGATACAAGTCGAAGTGGAAGGCGCGGATTTCGCCCATCTCATAAGGCTCGACCAACGTGAAGGTCGGACTTTTTACCGCCCCGACATGCCCCAACCCACGAATAATCCCCCGGGACAGGGTCGTTTTGCCCATGCCCAGGTTGCCCTCAAGAAAAATCAGGCCATGGCCTTGGGTAACGCGGGCGATCCGTGCGCCAAAGTCGCTCATGGCCTGTTCATCGGCCAGGTACAGGGTTACTTCAGACACGGTGCAAGCTCCTCCAACAACTGACGAATGGCTGGAATCAGATCACTGGCCGCCAGCCCACGGCCGCATTTTCCTTGTTGCGCCCCGGCGTTGGCGTGCAGCCAGACCGCCAGGCACGCGGCATCGAAACCGTCCATGCCTTGTGCCAGCAACGCGCCGGTCAAACCTGCCAGCACATCGCCGAGCCCGGCAGTGGCCATGGCCGGATGCCCCTGGTGACACAACGCCAGACGACCATCGGGGTGCGCGATCAGGCTGCCAGCACCTTTGAGCACCACCACTGCGGTGTATTTTTTGCTCAATGCCAGCGCTGCGGCGGGGCGGTCGGCCTGCACCTGGGCGGTGCTGATCCCCAGCAAACGTGCCGCTTCGCCGGGATGCGGAGTGATCACGCAATCCTTGGGCAGACTGACGAAACCGCTCGCCAGCAGATTCAGCGCGTCCGCATCCCATACTTGCGGTAACGGCGCATTGGCGGCGGCTGACAATAACGCCCGGCCCCAACTCGCCTGTCCAAGCCCCGGCCCTACGACCAGCGTCGACACCTTCTCCAGCAAGCCCATCAACTGGTTGGCCGAAGAAACGCCGAGCGCCATGACTTCAGGAACGCGGGTCAGCGCCGCCGGCACATGCTCAGGGCGCGTTGCCAACGACACCATACCCGTACCGCTGCGCAGAGCGCTTTCACTGCTGAGCAGAATCGCCCCGCCAAAGCCATGATCGCCGCCAACCAACAGCAAATGACCGAAGCAACCCTTATGAGATGTCGGCTCGCGAGGGCCCAATAGCGCAAGATTAGCTACGTTGAGGCGCCGGGCACGGACAGCAATGTCACTGTAGATTTCAGCCGGGGCCTGCAGATCATTGAACACCCACTTGCCGACATGATCCGCCGCGTCGCCCGTGAACACCCCCACTTTCAAGCCTATAAACGTCACCGTGAGATCGGCACGCACGGCAACACCCAGCACTCGCCCGGTATCCGCGCACAATCCCGAAGGAATATCGACCGCCGTTACAGGCAAGCCGCTGGCGTTGATCGCATTGATGGCAGAGGCATAAGGCTCACGCACTTCGCCACTCAACCCCGTGCCCAGCAAGGCATCGACAACCACACCGCGCAACTCGGACCGGGCACTCCAGCCCTGCACAACGACACTCTCGGCCAAAGCCTCGGCGTGCGCCTGTGCTGCGTCACCCTGCAAGCGTTGCGGGTCGCCGACCGCCAACACCTGCACCGTCCAACCGGCCCGACGCGCCAAGGCAGCGACCAGATAACCGTCGCCGGCGTTGTTGCCATGGCCGCAAAGCACGGTCAGCTCGCTGGCGGTGGGCCACTGCCGAACCAGCGAACGCCAGGTCGCCTGCGCCGCGCGCTGCATCAATTCGAAGCCCGGTGTGCCGGCAGCCATGAGCCGTGCATCGAGTTCGCGCACCTGTGCGGCGCCGTACAGCGCGTCGGGTAATTCATCTTTCGTGTGCGGCATGCGTCTTCGGGCTCCGATGTCTGGCAGAATTATACGCACCTCAGCTCCGGTTTCTCTCGCCTCATGTCCGCCATTACTACAGACCTGCCCGCCCTCGCCCGATCCATCAAGGAATGGGGCCGCGAGCTGGGCTTCCAGCAAGTCGGCATCAGCGGCCTGAACCTGGCCGAGCATGAGCAGCACCTGCAGCGCTGGCTCGAAGCCGGCTACCACGGCGAAATGGACTACATGGGCGCCCATGGCAGCAAACGCTCGCACCCCGAAGAGCTGGTGCCGGGCACATTGCGCGTGGTGTCACTGCGCATGGACTATCTGCCCGGCGACACAAAAATGGCGCAAATGCTGGCGCAACCGGAAAAAGCCTACGTGTCGCGTTATGCCTTGGGCCGCGATTACCACAAATTGATCCGTAAACGCGTGCAACAATTGGCCGACAAGATTCAATCCGAGATTGGCCCGTTCGGTTTCCGCGCGTTTGTCGACAGTGCCCCGGTGCTGGAAAAAGCCATCGCCGAACAGGCCGGGCTGGGCTGGATCGGTAAAAACACCCTGGTGCTGAATCGCAAGGCCGGCAGCTTTTTCTTCTTGAGCGAACTGTTCGTCGATCTGCCATTACCGGTAGATGAACCGCACAGCACCGAACACTGCGGGCGCTGCACCGCGTGCCTCGATATCTGTCCGACCAATGCCTTCGTCGGCCCCTATGTGCTGGACGCGCGACGTTGTATTTCCTACCTGACCATCGAACTGAAAAGCGCCATCCCCGAAGACCTGCGCCCGCTGATCGGCAATCGCGTATTTGGCTGTGATGACTGCCAGATCGTTTGCCCGTGGAACCGTTTCGCCAAGCCCTCCGGGGAAAGCGATTTCAAGCCAAGGCACAACCTCGACAACGCCGAATTGGCCGAGCTGTTTTTGTGGGATGAAGAGAAGTTCTTGAGCAGCACTGAAGGTTCGCCGTTGCGGCGAGCGGGCTATGAGCGCTGGTTGCGGAATCTGGCCGTGGGGCTGGGCAATGCGCCCTCAACGATTGCGGTGCTGGAAGCGTTGAAGGCGCGACGGGATTATCCGTCAGAGTTGGTCAGAGAGCATGTGGCGTGGGCGCTGGAACAGCATGCCCGACCTGTGCACGCAGAACCGGCCAGTAAAGTGCTCAAATCCTGGCCGGGACATTGAGGCTCTCGGCTCATGCTGAACACTGCCTCGCCGCGTTATTTATGTTTATTTTTTTTCTTTGTAGTGCCCACCCATCTGTTTGATGATGACAATCCTGTCCTTCGCATTTTCAGTGAGATACACGCGATCACCCTTTGACAAATAAAGATGCATCAACCTGGACGATGAACTGGATGGCCCCTTCAATGGCGTGTATTCGGCGTGAAGGAGCGCGGCAGCGGAGGTCGGAGAGTTACCCTCCTCAATGAGCTGAATGAATAACTTAACCCTGGTCTCAGAGGCATCCCGCGCCTCTATATTAAGAAAATTCATCTTGTCTTTAGGCCTGACCACTGTCCATTTCTGTTCGACCTCGTCCTCAACCCGTGCGGTGGCTTTCGCAGACTGGGCTTTTGCCGCAGCCTTGGCGCCTTTTCCTTTGGCAAACGCTTTGGCCGCTTTACCCGCGCCTCGTGAACTAAGCCCTGACTGAAAGGCTGAAGCCAGCTTCCTGCCCGCGTTGACAGCAGCCTTGGCTCCGGCCGCCAGACCGGTACCCAGCGAAGCCAAGCCTAGCCCAGCACTGATCCAGCCCAATGCCTCTCCTGCCGAAGAATCCGGTGCATAGTGATTGACCAATTCGCTGGCAATACCCGCCAAGCCTGAAGCAACGGCCAGCCCCAATGCCGCCGCCGCCCATGGCGTCGCGGCCCCCATCGTCAGCACACTGGCAACAATCCCGAGCACACTGAGTCCGATGCCCAGAATCGATTGCCAGGAGATATGCCCGGTAGGATCAACACGATTGACGGGGTCGCCCAGGCAATAAGCGTAGGCATTCAATCCGCCCTCACCGAATGGACTCATGTTGTCGGGGGCGAGGAACCGCATCAATGTCGGGCTATAAGCCCTGTAGCCATTGCCCAATAGATACAGCCCGGTTACCGGATCCAACTGCTCGCCGTTGAACCCCGCCAGACTGAACAAACCACCCTCGGCGGGACGATGCCCGTAAGGGCTGTAAGTGCAATCAGTCAGTTGTTCTTCACCCAGTGCTGCCAACACACTTTGCTGCTGATCGGTGCCGAACAACTGCGCGCCGGCCTTCAATCCGAGTTGTTGCTGGCCCACGAGCAATCCACCGTGACGCAGGACACTGGATGAATTTTCACCGCTGACTTCATTGGCGACCCGGCCTTCGTGGTAATAACGCTGGGCAGTGGTGGTATTGGGTTGCGACAGTTCAACCAGGTGGTCAAAACCGTCGTAATGGTAGCCGCGAATAACCGAACCTGCGGCGCTGGTCAGTTGTTCCAGACGCCCGAACGCGTCATAGGCCAGGGTTCGCGCCTGATCATCCTTGATCATCCTGCCGTTGGCGTCGTATTCCAGGGTCACGGCCGATGGATAGTCGACATGAGAATGTTTGACTGCGCTGAGTTGTACTGGGTCCGGATTGTCGTAACTGAAGGTGGTCAGGTTCACACCCAGAGGGAACCGCGTCTGTACGGTGAGAAGATTATCAAGCGCATCGAATGTGAACGTCTGCTGAGCAATTTCTTTGCCGTACGGGTCCCGGGGCTTTAGGGGGCCGGCACAGTCGTACTGGATCAGGCGCCCACGCACATCGTAGACAAATTGCTCATCGCGCAACACTTGCGTGCCACGCCTGGACACTTTCTGCGCCAGTTTGCCGGCGAGCGTATAAGTAGACGCCAGCGTCTGGTCGGGCTGGCCCTTCACCTGGAAAGTACGGCAGATTTCACGACCGATATCATCATAGGTAAACCGAGTGATCATTTGACGTTTGATCGACGTCTCTTCGGTCTTCGTCCATTCCAGCATCCCCGTCTGGATGTTGTAGTGGAATTCGGTTTTCAGCGAACCCTGCAAGGTTGATAACAAGCGGCCATGGTCATCGTATTCGGATCTGCGTTCGGATCCGAGTACATCGATGCAGGTGATCGGTCGCCCCTCCAGGGAATAGGTAAAGGAGGTTGCTTTGCTGATAGCGCCGTAGGTCGTCGTTTCGGATTTGACGCGCCCGGAAGGGTAATACGTAAAACGACGCTCTCTGCCATTTTCGATACAGGTCAAGGGATGGCCGTTGACGGGGTCGTAAGTCAGGGTCGTGAGCAATGCCCCCGCCTTGCGCTCAGTCAGTAAACCGCCCCTATGGCGCAAATACGTGAATTCGATTTTCTTGCCGTCAGCGCTCTTGTACCACTGCGGCTGGCTGAAACCTGCTTCATAACCGGCCTCGGACTTGCGGCCGCCTACTGTACTTTGCGTCAGGCGATTCAATCCGTCATAGGTTTGCCGGCCCAACACTTTGCCATCGACCTGAATGCCGACCGGCAGCGCTTCGTCACTGTGATCGGCGTAGTCGGTGACCACCTCGCTGGCGTCGGGCAGGACACTGCGAATCATCCGGTCAAAAACGTCGTACTCATATCGAGTGGTATTGCCGGCCGGATCGGTCTGGCTGGTTGTACGCCCGAATCCGTCATAGGTGTAATCGGTTTTGCCAAGACTCTTGTGCTTCAGATTGAAGCTCTCGACCCTCAGGGGTTTACCAAACTCGTTGATGAGGGTAACGGTCTTGCCCATCCCCTGAAGCCAATTCGTTTGCTGGCGAAGGACCGGATCGGCCTCGCTATGTTCGACACGCCCATCGGCATGGAACGTCTTGCAGACCTGGCCCCAGTTATCGAATTCGTAGCGGGTGATCAACGGATAAGGCTTGCCATCGCGCCAATCGGTCAGCGTCACTTCTACCTTGTGACCCGCCGAATCATGACGGGCGCAATAAAGAGTACGAGACGCAATGAGCCCATCCTCGTCCGGACGGTCGCAGTCCTTTTCCTGAACGGCGATCACTCGTTCCAGGCCATCATAGGTCACTCTTTGTTCGCCGCCGGCGGGATCCGTGGTGACCATCGTGGCCGGTTGTTGTTTGCTGGCGGCCAAAAAGGCCCACCTGGTAGCGGCCGCGTACGGGGTGCCGGGGGCAACCGTTTTGCACACTGCTCGGCCGATCGCGTCGTACTCATGTTCGATACGCTCGCCATCGATACCGACTTCTGACACCTGTAGCCCAGTGAGCGTCGAGAGCACGGCCTCACTGGTCTGCAGCGAGCCATCGAAGCCCTGCGTGCTGGACGTCACCCGCAGCCTGATACCTTCAAGCTCATAGGAGAATTGCGTGCAGGTCTTTTTATCTTTACGGGTAATGCTTTGCTGTTTCATGGCCCCGTGCTTGAGCGGGTCCTTTGGCGTATTCAGGTAACTCCTTTGGGTTTTCGAACGCAGGATCTCAACCCCCTCCACGCGCTCGAAATAACGCTCTTCAACCGGTAAGACAGATGCCAGTTCTGCGCCTTCCAGCGCAGGATGCAACGCATAGTCGTAGTACGTGACAGACGAGGCGCCACTCGCGGCCGCAGCGCTGACCGTTCTCTTTTTCTGGAACCTGGTGAAACCCAGCGGATCCTCCGGGCAGTTGTCCCCACCGCTTGCAGGATAATACTCCGACAAAGTCGTCACCCCACTCGGCTCGACATGTTTGAGCAGGTTGCCTTCGCCGTCGAACTCGGTGACGGTGGTTTCCTCGCGCTTCTGTTGGGTGCGCCGATCGAAATAAGTCACCGTCTGAACTTTCGGCATGCGGAACTGAGCCGGTTGCTCATTGAACAGTTTGGTAACCGAACAGTGATACTCGGTGGCGATTGTGGTCTGGGCATTGCCACATGTCGTGACCTCTGCGACCAGCAAATGGAATTTGTTGTAGGTGCGGTTAATCCGGGTGTGCACCTTGCCATTGACCACTAATTTCTCGTCCGAGGTATAGACGTAGTGGTCGGGCGCCAGGTAGAGAGGATCTATGTCATTGTCCCTGGCCGGGATGAGGCCCTGCCCGAGAAAGTTATGGTTGGAATACGTATATACCTTGCAAAGCCTGGGTTGGCGCCGGCCTGGGTAAATATCGTGAGCGATGACAAACGGAAGTGTTCGCTGCACGCCACTTACGAAGCGGTGACCTTGACGCTTGTAGCGAATGATTTCTACGCCGCGCAATGGATTGACGACGCGGCACAGATAGCTGGCCTCATCAATGACTTCATATTCCAGATCCCAACCTTTGCCGAGCGGAAGTTCGATTGCCGTTACCCGACTATTTTTCAGGATCAGGTTGTAGTCGGAACTGGACGAGGTATCGGGATGCCGGGTCAATGTCACCTGACCGGCCTTGCGCGTAACTCTCAACAGGCATCTCTTGGCGTCACAGACTTCGGTCAACATGGCAAACTGATTGAACGTCTCATGCTTGAGCGTGATGCTCACACCGTTCGCCGCGACAATTTTTTCTGCTACCGCGATATGAGTGCCGGCCTGAACTTTAAGCAGTTCACGCCGACCATCGCGGTATCGAACTTCATAGCGCCCTGCCCCGGTCACCAGTACCCTGGCAGTTTGCAGTTTCATTTCCTTGAACTTCAGGCCCGCAGATGTCTCGACAGCCTTGTAGCGCTCGCCGTTGGACAGCGTCATGACTTTGCTGCGCACGTCATACTGAGTCATGGTCAACGACCAGCCGAGGCCGAAACCGGCATCCACCTGATTGAGCGGGTTGAAACCCAGTGAAAGTGCAACCTCAGGGCCATTGAGATCCGCCGAACACAACTTGCCTAACGAAAAGGCGCACGTATACATGCCCGTGCGGGGGTCAACGCCTCCGGAAACAAACTCACCAAAGTTGAAAGCATTCGAGTGAACGGCGGAGGATGAATTACTTTTCATTGAAAACGTCCTTTATTTCCAGATTCAGATATTGGCCAGTCAGGTTGGCCAGCGAAAACTCGCTGGCCATGTATCGAAATCAGACAAGCTGTTTCATTGACCGCTTGGACTCACCCAGAACAAAAGTACGTTGTTCTTTATCACCATCAATACTAAGCCTGTGCTCCGAACCGAACTCATCGACCACTGCAAACTCGAATGCGCTTTCATTCTCCCGCGCCACTTGCAGGTCCGCGGAAACATACTGAACAAGCGTCAATTGTCCAGGCACTTTGTTAATCGGGACGGTTATGTAGCCGAGCGGGCTGCGAAACGTTGTTTTCAGCCCATAAATCGGCGCCATGTAACCATAAAAACATCTGCGACCATCCTGTGTGTCGGGAATATTGCCGGACACATAAACCTGCACCGCATTTTCGGAATCATAAGGGTCAAGTTTCACCTCACTGCTATACCAGTCAAGGAGGTGAATCTGCCGGCCCTCTGCTTGCAGAGCAATATGATAATGCTGGACCCAGTCATATTGGGCACGCTGCTGTTTCTCATCATATTTACTCAATGAAAAACTACTCAGCGGATACTCTTTAGGCGGAATCGCCTCCAGCGTCACACTGCTGTCAAAGCCGACTCCATTGCTTCGCAATACCACTGAGTCCATGACGATTTCGGCAGCGACTTCCATGATTCCAGGCCTGGAGGCGGAAACCCAAAACTCAAGAATTTGTACAGGATCAGAAACGTCACTTTTGCGATTGTCATTAACACGCGGAACTTCTATAGCCCGCGGTGCCCCACCCGACATTTCATGGGCATACCGATTTTCCTGCACGGATACGCTCCAGTCACCTTCAAGAGGTCGAGCGCCGTTATAGGCAATCAGCCGCAGTGTTTGTAATGCAGGATGCCCATACAGTGACGCGCCGTCTCCATTGTTATCGACACCGTGTAAAAGCACCAATACGCGTACTTGCATGCGACCGTTGGCGTAAAGAATCTTATGTTGACCAGACCTTGTGGAGTCGGTTTTCACCTCGATACGGGAAATATTAAGCTGCTCATCAAACATTCAATAACACCTTGGCTAATTAATAAGTTTCGCCTCCATCAGGACGCGCCGAGGCATTGAGACACGGCACTAAAAACAATAAAAGACAGGACATTCGACAAATTAAAACCACGGAAACACCTGAACATAGAAACCAACAACACACATAAACTCTAAAACATTCTAAAAATCCGGATCTCCTGTCACCCGATTTGAAATCAATCCTGCCAACCCTTTAATTCCGGCCTTGCCAGAGGTTCCTCCCCTCCTGACCACGGCAAAATCAAAAGCAGAAGGGGAGCCAGCGCGTTATTTATATTTATCAGACTATGTTAGACCGGCAAGAAAACAGTTACTTCCCCCCACATTCAGTCACTCTCTGAGCCCGTCGAAAATCCACTCTCTGAGGATTCACTGTCAGACTCTACATCCGACAGTGGCTCTTCCATTTCAATTTCAATTTTCCGGTCCATGCTGGCGTTTTCCAGATACTCGGTAATCCGCTGCCTCGACGCGTCACTCAAGGGATTATTCACCAGACCAACGAATAAATTCTGTGTATCCGGGATATCGAACAGCTCATCCCCCACCTCTGAAATATTATTATTCTGCAACGCCAACACCTCGAGTTCTTTCAGCGAATCTATTCCTGAAGGAACGCTGGAAAGATTGGCGTCATACAGCATCAATTCCGTTAAATCCGGCATGAAGCCTACAGGTGGAGCAACTGTCAGAGGATTGCGTGCCAGGTTCAACAATGTAAGCGTTTCCATTCTTGCCAGCCCTTCAGCCGTCATATCAGAAAGTCTAAGCGAGCAACTATCCAACGTGAGTTGCAGCAGTTCACGCATTTGAAAGATCCCTGACGGGAATTCCTGCATCTCTACACCAGTCACCTTCAAGTATTTAACATTGGGAAAACTGTCAAGAAACGCGCCTATCCGTGCGCCTGGTTTTTCTGCGGTCAATATTAACTCTGTTACATATTCAAACCTGGCAGACAGCCTTGGTAGCTCACCGGAAAAATCGACGCTGGAAGAAAAATGATAGTCACCGTACCCCCATCTCGAAACGGACTTGCGCCGCCAGATATCTTGCAGCTTTGCGCTGAATTGCTCGCGAGCCTGACGTTGCTCCGCGGGGGTTGGCGCTCTCCCCTGTCCCGACGAATCCGCATGAGGTGACGGCTTATCGGCACTCCATATCGACAATTCACTGCACAACGTCGCGAACTCTTTTTCCAGCCTCATCATTACGCCGGCCAGATCACTCTTTAAACGCTCGTTGATAAACGTCGTCACCTCCTCACCCGAAAGCTGCGGATAAAGATCATGTACGCGGTCAACAACGGTCTTTGCCGATGTCGGATTGTTATCGGCGCCGCCTCGCAGCTTCCACGCTTGCCTGTATTGCGCGGTGGCAGAGTCGACCGTCATTGGAATCGGCGCCAGCCCCAGCAGTTCGCTCACAGCCTGGCGCGATGGCAACGGCTGTGCACGAATCAATCGCTGCAGCGTTTGCCCTCCTCCCTCCGCCACACCGAAGGCCTGACGCTGTACGGGCAGTAACAGGAACCAGACAGCCGAATACAGATCGCTCATGCCTTTGGACGATGAACCCTCGGGGCTGCTGATGACATACCCGGCGTCCTGCTGGACCAGAACGTGATGGAACGAAGTCAGCACATCGCCGATAGCCGTCAAGACCTTCCCGTCAAACACATCCTGACGAATCTCGATACGGACATCTCGCGGCCACTGCGCAAGGCGTCCGATCATATGCAACGCCAGTCGGTCACTGTCCGGACTGGATACCGAATCCAGATAAATCCCTTCACAGGCTCTTGCGAGACGAACATCGCGCAGCACCAACAGCGCCTCTTCTGCCATTTGCCGTGGCATTCCCGGTTGGTTATGCATATGCAGACGCTCGGCGGCACTTGCATCGCGCCACAAGGCCTCGGCTGCCGCTTTGGGCAAGTCAGGAAAAATCCGCCGCATCTGCAACGTGTTTTCATCACAGTCAAGTTCGAACGCACGCTCATGATTCTGAAAGAGCGCGGCGCGGTCGCGCTGGGCAATGCTTGCGCCAGGCTCGCCTTCGCGCAACTGCAGCAGAGCCTGCAACTGCGGATCGACCTGGGCGCGCACTAGCGGATCGGGATGTTGCATTTGTGTGATGAACGTGTGGATTTTCTGATCGAGGCTCAAGCGCCTGAGAGCGTCCTGCAGCAAGACGAGGGACCGAGCGTAAGCGGGGGAATCGCGTGCCAGCGTTTCATCCATCCCACTAACGGCAAGAATGCGTGTAATCGTGACCTCGGAAAAGCCGTCCACTGAATACCCGACGCGGTGAAACAGTTCTGCCGTTCGCCTCCTTAACGAATTGAGTCTTGCAGGGTGATTACGCGAATCACTGCTTTGCAGAGGGACCCAGAACCTGCCCTCGCTATCCGGCTTCAGAAGCGGGCCGGAAGGGTTGAGTTCTCTGGCTAGCGTGGCGCGAAACAGGCCACTCTCGGCGTCCAGGACAACTTGCACGAAATGGTTGTCGGCTACGGCCACATACTGACGCTGCCTGAACCTCCGGATGCCCTGCGCATCGGGCTCGCCGAGGCTTTTGTCGGTGTGTATCCAGTAATCTGCCAGCGAGGGCGTCGCGGCAAGCTTCGAAAAATCGTCGAACGCGAAAGACAACGGGCTCACACTCAAACTGCTCGCCTGCGTCACCGCGACCAAATCTGGCCGGTAGGACGGGTGCAAGTGTTCCGGGCGAGGGGGGAGAGGTAAATGCGGCATTGCTGGAGAGGGGTACGCTGGGCGATGTGGTTCATTCGCGCTGAAATCGGGTGTTTTGGCAGGGGCAGGAACAGGTTTGATCTTTGGCGGTTTACCAGCCATGAATGCTCATCCTTGAGGTTTGGTTAGTTGGGCCCCGTAACACTGCAGGGCCGTCAGTACAATCAGTTTATCGGCTTATCCGGTGTAAACCGGTATATAGGTGTACTACATTTATCGCATTAATAAACAACGACGCCAATTAGTTCTCGATGTGTGACTCGCGAAGCTTGTTGACGTAGACGAAAGCGCAGTCACTATCAACTAGCTTATTCGACCTGTTTGTTTTTAGCCCCTCAGGTGCTGGCCCAGGTATAAGTGCCCGACACGAATACCGGTAATTCACATCCGCGCCAGACCACAAACGTGCGCAGCCACTTAATGGAATAATTTTGAAGTTGCTGTAATGCCGGCTCGACAAAGCATTGCCACTGCTACGGACAACCTACCCGTTGAACTTGATGGCGACACCGATCTGGAAGGTTTTCCCGCTTTGGCTGGAAACCCGGAACGCACGCATACAAGGCAGGACCGGACCCTCCTCGTTTTCATCATCCACACGATCTATTACAGCGACAGTGTTCAGTACCGCCAGAGTGAAACGTCCCTTTTCATTACTGGCTCGCCAACCATTTCGCAATGGTTCTCCCAGTCTCATATTGAATCAGCGGCAAGACTCAGAAATAACATGCCCCCCTACTAATTCCGCTTGAGCAGAAAGGCAAGAAACCTCAACAACCGGTAAAAACAGATAAAAACCCGCCGCCACCGTCAATTCGCAAAACCCGGCAGAACTGTATTTTTTATTCGATAGCAGGCGGAATCAATGCTCATCGTTATAAACGAACTTGGGCATTTCCCAATGAAAACGAATGGCCAGCAGACGTAACAAAAACCCGCCGAACAGGGTAATCAGAATGGCTTGTTCACCTGGCACGTTCAGATACAGGCACAACATGTAACACCAGGCGGCGGCGAACGACACGCTGGCATACAGTTCTCGGCGGAAGATCAACGGGATGTCATTACAGAAGATATCGCGCAGGATGCCGCCGAAGACACCGGTGATCACACCGCTGACCGAAGCCACCAGCATGCCGTGGCCCATTTCCAGAGCGGTCATGCAGCCGATCAGGGTAAACGCCACCAGACCGACGGCATCGAGCACCAGAAACAACGAACGCAGATGCCGCATCCAACGTGCAGTGAACACGGTCAACATTGCCGCAGCGGAGGTCAGCACCAGGTATTCCGGGTGTTTGACCCATGTCAGCGGGTAGTGCCCGAGCAGCACGTCACGCACCGAACCGCCGCCCAGCGCCGTGACACACGCAATCAGCACCACGCCGAACCAGTCCATGCCGCGACGGCCCGCAGACAGCGCGCCCGTCATGGCTTCAGCGGTAATGGCGATCAAATAGAGCATTAGCAACATGGTGGCGATCCTGGCAGGAAGGCGCGCAGTCTAGCCATTTCGGTGCAGCACCAAAAGAGGGCGAGAACACCCGCCACAAAAAGCCGCCAACCCGGTATCAGAACTTGATGAAGTGCTTGCGGTAATGCTGCAGTTCGGCGATCGATTCACGGATGTCGTCCAGCGCCAGGTGCGTGCTGCCCTTCTTGAAGCTGTCGCGTACGTCCGGCGCCCAGCGTGCGGCCAGCTCTTTGAGTGTGGAGACGTCAAGGTTGCGGTAGTGGAAGTAGCTTTCCAGCGCCTTCATGTGGGTATAGAGGAAGCGGCGATCCTGGCAGATGCTGTTGCCACAGATTGGCGACTTGCCCTTGGGCACCCACTTCTCCAGAAACGCGATGGTTTCGGCTTCGGCTTCGGCCATGCTGACGCGGCTGTCGCGAACGCGTTGGGTCAGGCCGGAGTTACCGTGGGTACGGGTGTTCCACTCGTCCATGCGTGCCAGCACTTCGTCGCTGTGGTGAATGGCGATCACCGGTCCTTCGGCCAGCGTGTTGAGGTCACTGTCGGTGACGATGGTGGCCATTTCGATGATGACGTCGTTGTCCGGATCAAGACCGGTCATTTCCAGGTCGATCCAGATCAGATTCTGTGGGTTCTGCATATTTCGGCTCCTAGGCAATGCTGCGCAGTTTAGCCTAGGCCGGTGCCCCGGCGTGCTAAACTCGCGGCCGTTTTACCTAATCGCTGCATTCTTCAGACGGAACACCCATGGCCAAACGCCAACTCAATCGTCGTCAAAACTGGCGCATCGAAAAGATTCAGGGCGAGCGCGCCGCACGCGCCGCCAAACGTGAGTCCTCGGCTGTCGAGGCGCTCGAAGGTGGCGACCTCGGCCCTGAGCAGCACGGTCTTGTGATCGCTCACTTCGGTGTGCAGGTCGAAGTCGAGGCCAAGGACGGCGAACTCGCCGGCCAGGTGTTCCGTTGCCACTTGCGCGCCAACCTGCCAGCGCTGGTGACCGGCGATCAGGTCGTCTGGCGTGCCGGCAACCAAGGCATCGGTGTGATCGTCGCGCAATTGCCGCGCACCACCGAGCTGTGCCGTCCGGACAGTCGCGGCCAGCTCAAACCGGTGGCCGCCAACGTCGACATGATCGTCATCGTCTTCGCCCCGCTGCCCGAGCCCCACGCCAACCTGATCGACCGCTATCTGGTCGCGGCCGAACACGCTGGCATCCGTCCGCTGTTGCTGCTGAACAAGTTCGACCTGATCGACGAGCAGAATGCCCCGGCACTCAACGCCCTGCTGGCGGTTTACCGCACGCTCGGTTATCCGGTGCTGGAAGTGTCCGCGCACCACGGCAACGGCATGGAACAACTGCAAAAGCAGCTCGACGGGCGCATCAGCGTGTTCGTCGGCCAGTCCGGCGTCGGCAAGTCGTCGCTGGTCAACAGCTTGCTGCCTGAAGTTGAAACCCGTGTCGGGCCGTTGTCCGAGCTGTCCGGCCAAGGCACGCACACGACGACCACCGCGCGCCTGTTCCATTTTCCGGGCGGTGGTGAACTGATCGACTCCCCGGGCATCCGCGAATTTGGCCTGGGCCACGTCAGTCGTGCCGACGTCGAAGCCGGCTTCATCGAGTTCAATGACCTGCTCGGCACCTGCCGCTTCCGCGATTGCAAGCATGATCGTGAACCGGGTTGTGCACTGCTCAAGGCTCTGGAAGATGGCCGCGTGCAGCAACAACGAATGAACAGCTACCGCTCGATCATCGCCAGCCTGCCTGAAAACGGCTATTAAACAGGCGCACCGGCAGCCCTGAAACACAGGGCTGCCGGCTGTAGGATCACGCCTGACAAATCCTCAGAACGCCTAAACGTCAGACCTTTCTGTAGGGCTTTAGCACGCCTGTTTGCAGGACATTTCTCTTTTACCGCCAGCACCTTGTAGGCCTCACGCAGATGCCTACATTCAGTTCCTCCTTCGCACTGTCGCGACCTCCGAGGAACCCCATGCAAACCTATCATTTGTTCATCAGCCATTCGTGGAACTATTCCCACGCCCACGACAACCTCGTACGCCTGCTCAGCGCGCAACCCGGTTTCACCTTCAAGAATTTCTCCGTGCCACCGCACAACCCGATCATGGGCGCGCAAACCGACAAGCAACTGGAAGAGGCTATCGAGAACAAGATCCGCCCTTGCTCGGCAGTGCTGATCATGGCCGGCATGTACTCGACGTACAGCAAGTGGATCAACAAGGAAATCGAAATCGCCAAGCGCATGGGCAAAGTGATCATCGCGATCAAGCCGTTCGGGGCCGAGCGGATTTCCACCGTCGTACGCAACGCCGCTGATGCCGAGTGCGCGTGGAGCACCAAAAGCATCGTCGCCGCCATTCGCCTGCATACGGCGGTGTAATCATGCGCAAGGGACTGTTTATCGGCATCAACCACTACGCCCACGTCACGCCACTGAGCGGCTGCAACAACGATGCAATGGCCATGGCTTCGGTGCTGGAGCGTCACGCCAGCGGGCGCCCGAACTTCAGCAGCAAAGTGCTGACCTCATCCGAGGAGAACCTGACGCTCACGGCCATGAAACAGCACATTCAAAGTCTGTTCTCGGGCGACTGCGATGTGGCGCTGCTGTACTTTGCCGGCCACGGCCAGTTCGACACCAGCATCGACGAAGGGCTGCTGATTCCACAGGACTTCAAACACGGCGGGGAAGGCATTCGCATCAGCGACATTCTGGAGTGGGCGGACAAGGCCCCGCACATCAAGAACAAAATCATCATTCTCGATTGCTGTCAGGCAGGCGCAGCCGGCGCCATGCGCAATTTGCGCGGTGGCAGCAGTGTGATCGGCGAAGGCATGACCATTCTCACCGCGTGCAAAAAAGAACAGTCCGCCCTCGAAAGTCGCGGCCACGGCGTATTCACCGACCTGCTGTTACAGGCGCTGCACGGTGGCGCCGCGAACGTGCTCGGCAAGGTCACGCCGGGTAGCGTTTACTCGTTTGTCGACAATGCCTTGGGTGCCTGGGAGCAGCGCCCGGTGTTCAAGACCAACGTGTCGCAGTTCGTGCCGTTGCGCGAGGTAGCACCGCTGATTGCCGAACAAACCCTGCGCAAACTCAAGGACTGGTTCCCCGAGCCGAGTTTCGTCTTCAGGCTCGATCCCAGCTACGAGCCCACCGAAGCAACGTTCGACCCCGATCACGGCGCCGTCTTCAAGCAACTGCAAATGTGCAACCGCCACAGCCTGGTCGAACCGGTCGATGCCGAGCACATGTATTACGCCGCCCTCAACTCCACCGGTTGTCGCCTCACCGCCCTCGGCGCCTACTACCGCGAACTCGCCCTCAAAGGACACTTCTGATGCCCGTCTTCATCAGCTACCGCCACATGGATCGCGCCCACGCCATCGCCATCAACACCCGACTGATGCAGGCCAACATCAAAACCTACCTCGACGTACTGGATCCGGAATCCCAGACCACCGAAGACATCACCGGGGTCATCACCCGCAACATCACCGAATGCACGCACCTGTTGGCGGTGGTTTCGGAAAAAACCGCGCTGTCGTGGTGGGTGCCGTTTGAAATCGGTGAGGCGACGATCAGCAACCGGCGGATCTGTTCGTTCAAGACCGGGCCGACGGAATTGCCGTTGTACCTGGATAAGTGGCCGAAGCTGAGCACAGAGAGTGATCTGAATTTCTTTATCGATGCGTATCGTGAGGAAGTGTCGAGCAAGCGTTCAATGACGCTGGACTCGAGCAACGAATCGTTCAGCGGCACCTATAAACGCAACGCCGAGATTTTCCATGAACAACTGAAAAACCGGATTCGGCGGGGGTTCTGACCGACGTAAAAAAGCCGCGACACCATCGCGGCTTTTTAACTTTCAAAGGCTGGGTGCGACTCTATCCAGCTTCCAGCCCAACGCATCCAGTGCGTCACAGCCGTTCTGAAGCAGGATATGCGCGGCGCTGGCGAAGTGTTCCAGATCATGACCTTCGGCATCGTTGACGCACAGGCAACTGACGCTGTTGAGCATATTGCGCAGGATGTTCAAGCGATGCTTTGAGGTTTCGAGAAGGGTCGAGGCCTTGGCTTCGGTGTCGATGTAGAGCGTGGGGGTGGTGCTTATGTTGCCTTGCAGCGGACGATAAATAGCCATGGTCTGATCCTGGCTCGGCGTCATGAGTTGTACGAGCAAGCTCGGGAGAAATGCCCGGAACGCTGGTCTGGCCAGACAAGAAACTGGGAGCCGATGGGCACTGTGATGTTGAACCCGGATCGGCAGCAGCAGACCGAGAAAAGCGCGGCATAGTTAGACGGCGACGCGACAACAACCTTGAAAAACGCCGGAAGCTTGAACACCAAGGAGCCTGAAATGCTTCATTTTCTGGACGCCGTTCCCATTCTGTTTGGGGCGCAATCTGTCAAGTGAACCGGCAAGAGCGCCAATTGGGTCTACACAAGTAGAGAGCTAAAGGGGGCGAAAGTATTTTCCGGAAATCCCCCCTTTTTACCTGTCCTCTTTCTTCTCGGGGCAATAGCCGTTCCGGACGAATTTCTACTCTTGGCCGATTGCGGCTGCTGGTTGGGGACGCCTGACCGGGTTTTTGGAAATAGCCTATTTTTGGCGACTCATGAAAGAAGTGTTCTAAGTCGTGACGGAATGGCGACAACCTCTTTGGTTTCTGGCGAGACGCAGACATGAGTGATATTCGCTACGAAAGATAATGTTCCATTGCTGATAAACCCCTCGACCAGAAAAGTGAAAGAGTGAATCCCTACTTTTGCCACGCTGACCTTGATGTTTAACTCATCATCCCACGTCAGAGGTGCCAGTAACTCCAATGACATGGCGCGTACCGGCGGCAATATATCAAAGCCCATCAGATTTCTAAGTCCTGGTGCGCCCAGCCACTTGTCAAGTGCAGCATATACAGCTTCTACCGAAAAATATGAAAAACGGGGAGTGTAAACTAATCCTGCGGGATCACAGTCTCCAAACAAAATGGTTCTGCTGACAAAAACTGCATTGGGCATTGGTCTGTTTTCCTTGATTTATCCGATGCCGGAAGTTATCCGCGCGCTGGTGCTCTTTATTGCCGCTCAAGAATGATGCTCGTCATGTTGATGCGGCAAGTCCATAACATAGCATTACCCTCGACGGGTATCCGCAGCGTTCATCAGGTCAAGCAGCCGCTGACATACCTAAGTGAGACGGGTGTTCCAATTCCTATCGGTATATTTAGTCATTTCTGTTTCGCATATCATGATTGTGGTGGTTAAGCAATTAGCTAAAGGTCTTATGATCGGCCTTTAATTAGCTCATTTTTTTGGATCCAACGTCTATATACTCGCCTCGCCGTGACCAATGGGTGGTTTTCGGTCTATAAGCTGACCCTGTGGTCATGGTGCTGGTGCGGCATGCTCAAGTGCCGATATGGAGATGTAAACATTGCAAAGGACTTCTATGAATATCTTTTACCTTTATTCCGGTGAAGTTAACTCTTCCGCTATCTCGCTCGTTGATCGCAAGGGTAATGCTGTAGTCGAAAAAGCCATTCATGAGTTTGTAGTTGATGTGGATTCGCAGAATTCCAACTGCTCGGTCATTCTCATTGCTTCTGACAAGTTGCATGAAGTTGAACAAGTTTTGGAGGCTATCAAGAAGCCGGGGCTGTTGGTCAGTACCCGGGTTATATTAGTCAGCGATGATCCGAAAGTGTGCGCTCTCGGAGATTCGGTGAAATATGACATTCAAGATGTCGTTTCTGCCAAAACCGAAATATTGGATATTGAAAAAGTTATCGAGAAAGCGATTTTTGCTTTTACCACGCTTCAGTCAAAACACAACATCAAAGAGTTTTATCTAGACAATAAATTCAACGAGGTTTTTGACTGGTTTGAACAATCGCGATGGGAGTGGTCAGAAATTGGCGACCTTTCCGGTATCGACAGAAGCTTGTTGACCGACGAGGACATTCAACTTCTGCACGATGGTGCTGTTGTAGAACATACGACATTGCCGGGGTCGCACAACTTCCTCAACGAGTGGCGTGACGAATTCGGCTTTTCCACCTGGTCGTTGATGTGGGGAGCCGAAGAGGCTCGGCATGCCCTGGTGCAGGCCAAATACCTGAAGCAATTGGGTATTGAGGTTCGTTCAAAACACGCCATGTTTACGCGTAAACCGTATGAGGTGGGTGACTACCCGTCCGCCACGCTGATGATGAACGTGATTTCTGAATACCGTGCGGCCAACTACTACAACCTACGCGCCCACCGAACGAATGAGCCCACCCTGAAGAAAATCTGGCGTTTGCTCAGCAAGGACGAGTCTCGCCATGCCAAGGCGTTCTATGTCTTTTGCAAAGAGTTGTGCGACGAAAGCGACGTGAATATGTTGGAAGCACTGAAAATGGCTTACGTCTGGCTGATTGATGCCTCCTATGGCGTCAAACACCCTGCAGGTTTGTTCTTCCCGAATGCGGACTCACCCGACTCGGTCAAGACAATTGAACAGGATGTGGTGGGCGACGATGACAATGAACGTGGTGATGCCAATGTCTACCGCGCCTTGCGCAATCTCACCGGCAATAAAGCAATCGTCGATACACGCTCACTGAAAGCCGAGATCCGCGCCAGAATGTAGGTGATACATCATGAACGACACGCTTGTAGAAGAATCAGGTGTCACCTCGAATTGTTTTGGTTGCAGCGAACAAAATGATATCGGCTTGAAGTTAGTGTTTGACGACGGTGTGGATGAGGTCTCTGCGCGAGTATCACTGGATCGTCAGTATGAATCTTATCCAGGCATCGTCCACGGTGGAATTGTTTCGACCGTTCTGGATGAAGCCATGGGAAGAGCCATTATGGTCTTCACCGGAAAAATGGCAGTCACGATGGGACTCCGAGTGCGCTTCATCAGTATCTGCGAGTCATTTGCAGAGTACCGGGTGGAAGGAAAAATCGTCTCGATTACCGGCAGTATGATCAAAGCTGAGGCACGGCTCCTGACACAAACCGGCGATCTGGTTGCCTTGGGGGAGGCGTCGTGGATTGTGATTGAGCCCGAAGATGTTTTTAGTGGGCAGACTAAAGTCCCGCATAGAACGTTGTTGTATATAAACCATGAAGTTAGCCGCGAGGGAGCGATTTGTGAACGAAATTGAATTCGACATACTGGACATTCTTACTACGGTTGTTGGGCTGGAAGCCGGCACTGTGACCAAAAGCACCAGTATCAGAGACCTTGGTGTAACGTCGATGAAGATCGTTGAAATGATTTTGATGATTGAGAAAAAATACGATGTGGAAATGCCCGATGATGCAACTTACACGATCGAAACCGCGGAGCAGCTGATTGCCGCTGTTCAGCGGCTGATTAAAGCTAATCAGGAAGAGTCTCTCGCTATTAATTGACCGGCGACTGATGTGGCGCTTTGCAGTCAGTCAATAGACGGCAAGGCGCTTTTTGGTGGTTTGTAAAATCAGGGAATGATGTGAATACAATACTGACTGCACTTACACGTACAGCCGAACTGTCACCAGAGCGTGGATTTCACGTCATCAAGAATGGCAAGGTTTCGTCGTTTTTGAGTTATGCCAGCCTTCATGGGCGCGCACAGGCCCGCGCCAGTGCAATGCAGGAATGCGTGACGTTCAACGAACGAGTGGGATTGATATTTTTCAACGAACTCAGCTTTATCGAAAGCTTCTTTGCAGTCTTGTTTGCCGGCGGTGTGCCGGTCCCCATCGCACCACCGCAACCTTTTTCGCCGTTGCAGAGCTTCTATAGGCGCGTGGGTCTTATTGCCAGGCAGTCAACGATCCACAGGTTTCTGGTTTCTGAATCGCTCAGTGAAGAGGTCAAAGAATCTCTAGGTGCTCAAACCGCCTCGATCGTACAGACGCTTGATGAGTTCAGCGCTCTGGGTGAAAGCGATCCAGTGGCACCCCGTCAGCGCCCAAATGCAGTCAGTGACACCGCGCTGATCCAGTACACCTCGGGCAGTACTTCGGACCCAAAAGGGGTCGTGGTTTCTCAAGAAAATCTGATTTTGAATGTTGCCGCAATGTGCGAATCATTTGAAATGAACGCAGAGTCTGCCGGTGTTACCTGGTTGCCGTTCTTTCATGACATGGGCTTGATCGGTGGGTTGCTACTGCCTGTGTTTGCTGGCTCGGACTCTTACATAATGCGAACCGCAGATTTTGTAAAAGCACCGTTAAGCTGGTTAAAGGCCATCTCCGACTTTTCCCTGGAGATTTCACCAGCACCCAATTTTGCCTACAAGTATTGTCTTGAACGCTTCAACGTTGATGCCTTGTCGGATCTGAATTTAACCTCCTGGCGCTCTGCCACGAGTGGGGCGGAACCCATCAACCCTAAAGTCATGCGCGCTTTTACCCAGACTTTTGCGCCTTACGGATTCTCCGCACGCTCGATCATGCCCCTTTATGGAATGGCCGAAGCGACGCTGGGTGCAACGTTCACCACGGTGGGTGAGGGCATGCAAAGTGTATTTGTCGATCGTGAGGCATTGAACAACGGCAGGGTCGTGCTCGCGGACCGCGATGCACCGGGGAACAAAGAGATCGTTTCGTGCGGAAAACCCATTCGTCATGTAGACGTCAGTATTCATGTCGACAACCTGGATTTCGTGGATACCTCACTGCTGTTGGGTGAGATTGCGCTGAAAGGGAATTCGGTGTGCTGCGCCTATGACAATGACCAGAAAAATACCGCTGCAATGCTTGAAAACGGCTGGTTCTTGACCGGTGATATAGGCTTCCTGTTTGAGGGGAACCTGTATGTCGTCGGTCGAAGCAAGGAAGTCATCATTATCAATGGCGCCAATTACTTCGCCAATGACATTGAAAGTTACGCCGCTGAAGTCGAAGGTGTCCGGGGTGTTGCAGCAGTTCCACTGACTGAGTCGGACACTGAAGAATGCGCGTTACTGATCGTCCCAGCCAAAGGCCATGACACATCAAGCCTGACCCAAATCGTGCGCAGAAAGATCAGTGACGAACTGGGAATCCAGATAACCACTATCGACATCATTGCGGCGAGTCAGCTGTCCAAGACGACCAGTGGGAAAATCGACCGAGCCAAAATCAGATCTCTTTACAACAACCTCTCACGATCCGCCGAGGCCGTTAGCCAATGAACCTGTTTTTCAGATTATTTGTCATGTCGTTGGTAGGTTTTATCAAGAGATGGCGCAAGCCTGGCCACTTCAGGAGCGCGACGACGATTGGATTCACCGCCACACCGCTTGATATCGATTTGAACATGCACATCAATAACGGTCGTTTTCTATCGCTCGCTGATTTGGGCAGGCTGCATTTCCTGTGGTCTGTCGGCACGCTTGGAGGGATTCTGAAAAACGGCTGGATGCCTCTGGTAGGCAATGTTGACATTGAATACAAAAAGTCCATAAAGCTGTTTCAGCGGTTTGAAATTAAAACCGAACTGCTTTACTGGGATGAAAAGTGGTTTTACTTCCAGCATGTTTTCATGGTTGGGTCGAAAGTGTCGGCAGTGGCCAACGTCAAGGCACTCTTGGTAGACCGTTCACGCAAAGTCGTAGAGCCTGCCCGAATATTTGCTTTGATTGGTGAATCCCCTGAACCCCCGGAAGTGCCGGAATCCATTGCTGATTGGGTTGTACGTCCACGCGCACAACCACAAACGGCTGCACTCTGACATTCAAGAATGAGCGGATAGCAAATCGGGTGGCGGGCACAGCTTCTTCCTTTGCAGGTAGGTGGCGAGAGGAGCATTGAAGATGAATACGCCAAAGACACCTTCCCACAACAGGGTCAAAAACCAGCCACGTTCTTTGGCTTTATCCTTCATGTAATCGATGTAGTAACGCAGGTTTGCCCCTGAATTAAGCGCTGCGGCATCCGGTGCCGCCTCTGGCCCGATCTCCATATAACTGCGCATGCATTCCCACAGAGCCATCGCCGTGGTGCCACCGCCACAGTTGAAGCCCAGCGAAAAGTGCTTGTTGTCGTCCGTGGCATGCGAGTCGGGATTTTCGAAACCGATGACCAGTAGACCCATCGTGGCTTTGCCGGCCTGACTGACTGATGAATGCTGGGTGGCAGCCGCTGTAACAGTTTCCCAGGGGACAACCCAGTACTCGCCGTTGTCGCGGGGGA